>CAZGYS010000014.1:0-26646 GCA_964530305.1 uncultured Leptospiraceae bacterium | reverse complement strand
GAGTCCGGGTGCGCGAATACATTCATGGTCAACTGGCCCGCCAGGACTTCGCGCCAGGGCATGAAGTAGGAAATGTAAACGACGGACAACAGCAGCGAAAGTACGCTCCAGGCGGCGTAGACCCGGACCCAGCCCCATTTATTCATGGACTGCTTATCGTATTTGGAACCGCCGAAGAGGCGCGCCACGCGATCATACAATTCCGTGAAGATTGTTTGCGGACAAGCGTAACCGCACCAGATACGGCCCAGCAGCGCCGTAAAGAAAAACAGCATCACGCCGCCCATCAACAAAAGAACATGTAAAAAGTAGAGTTCCTGGGGCCAGATGGTCAACCCCAGGATATGGAATTTGCGCGCGGGAATATCCAGCAGGATCACGGGCTTCCCGGCGATGCGAACGAAAGGCACGACAATGATAATCGCCAGCAAGACGATCCCGATCCGTCGCTTGATGTCCCGATACTTTCCCTGAACCTTACGCGGTATTACCATATACAACTCACTTTCGCGCGCGCGTCGGCGCCCTTACTTGACTTTAACGCTCTTGTTTTGGGCCGCGAGATAAGCCAGAACCTCCAGCACTTTCCGCGCGCCCAGGCTGTCTTTATTGGGCGGCATGGGACCCTTCGTGGGCTTCTGCTTCGTCTTGTCGGCCGCGATACCTTCCATGACTACATGGAACAGTTCCTTATCCGTATTGCCGTGCAGCCAGGCCGCGTCCATGAGGTTGGGACCGATTAAACCCGTGCCGTCCGGCCGATGACAGGCGCCGCAAACCGTTTGAAAGGTCTTCTTGCCCCGGGCGACGGCCGCCGCGTCGTCGCGATAGGGATTCTTACCTTCCTTCGTCAGCGAAACGTTTACCTCGGGATGCAGCTTCGCGTGCAACGCCGCGTCCGCCTTATACTGCTTTGCCTGGGACCAGTCCGAGATGCCGTGCATATAAATCGCATAGACCGGCGCGAATAAAATTCCCGCCCACATGAGCATGGTATACCAGGTAGGCAGCCAGCCCCGCTCCTCGTGAATGTCTTCCTCGTCGCGATATCCGTCTCTCTCATCCGCCATGTTGCGCTCCTTTCACATGCTCCTCTTCCACCGGTTCAAAGCGGGCGCCCAGTTCACCGTCGAACTCATCGTCCAGCATATTGAACCTTGCCTGTTCGTTTTCGCGCTTGCGCGAAGGGCGAAACACCCAGAAGGTCATCACCAGAATGATGAAACCCAGCAACGGCATGCGCAGCCCCTTGTAAATGCCGATTAGTTCTTCCATTTCGTCCTCCGTTCACCGCCGCGCGGGGGATTTCAGCCCCACGTTTTTCTTAATCATCGTATCGCGTCCCAGTTTGAGCAGATAGGCCACCAGGGCGTCGCCCTGGGTTTTGCCCGCGACTTCCGTTTTCGCCGCGGCGATTTGCGCGTCCGTATAGGGTACGCCGATTGACTTGAGGGCCCGCATGCGCGCCTGAACGGTTTCGACGTCCAGTTTCGTCTCGAACAGCCAGGGGTAAGCGGGCATGATGGAACCGGGCGTGGTTTCGCGCGGATTGATCAAGTGTCGCTTGTGCCAGGACGCGTTGTTGTTCAGGCTCGCCTCGTGGGCGAGATCCGGACCAGTGCGTTTCGAACCCCACAGGAAGGGATGATCGTAGACGAATTCGCCCGCCTTGGAATAGGGTTCGGGGCCGTAGTCGCGATTGCGATCCCAGCGATCCGTTTCCCACTTAAAGGGGCGAATTACCTGCGTGTGGCAATAGAAGCAGCCTTCCTGCTGGTAGACGTCGCGCCCCGCCAGCTCCAGGCCGTTGTAGGGTTTGACCGCCTTGATGGGTTTAACCGTGCCCATGAGGAAGAAGGGCGGCAGTTCCACCAGGCCGCCCACCAGCACGGCGAGGGTCGTGAAGACCGTTAATCTAAACGCTTTCGTTTCCAGGGCAGCGCTGAATTTTTCATACCAGGTCATCAATTACTCCTTGTTGTTCCGCGGATTAAGCGGCCGACTCCGTGCGTTCGCGCAGGTCCACCGGTTCGAAACCACTACCCGCCGTGCGAGTGGTCATGATTAGATTGTAAATGCCGACGATGAAACCGACCAGGAAGAGCGTGCCGCCGAGCGCTCGCGCCAGGCGATACGGTTTCAAAACCTTTACGATTTCGACCCAATCGCGATATTGCAGGGCTCCCGTCGCGTCCAGGGCGCGCCACATGAGGCCTTCGGTCACGCCCGAGATCCACATGGAAACCACGTAGACCAGAATGCCGATGGTGGCCGTCCAGAAGTGGACCTCCACGAGCTTTTCGCTGTGCAACTTCGTATTCCAGAGGCGCGGCACCAGGTAATAGAGCGCGACGAAGCACATCCCGGCTACCCAGCCCAGCGCGCCGCCGTGCACGTGCCCGATGGTCCAGTCCGTATTGTGCGAAATGGAATTCACGGCGCGAATGGACATCAAGGGGCCCTCGAAAGTGGACATGCCGTAAAAGGTCATGGCCACCAGCATAATTTTCAAAACGCCGTCCGTGCGAATGCGGTCCTTCGCTTGAGTCAGCGTGAGAAAGCCGTTCAGCATGCCGCCCCACGAAGGCGCGATGAGCATTACGCTGAACACCATACCCAATGTCTGGGCCCAATCCGGAATGGGATGATAGAGAAGATGGTGCGGTCCGGCCCAGATATAAATGAAAATCAGGGACCAGAAGTGAATGATGGAAATGCGATGACTGAAAATGGGCAAGCGCGTATGCTTCGGCAGGTAGTAGTACATCATGCCCAGAATCGGCGTCTGCAAAACGAAGGCGACGGCATTGTGTCCGTACCACCACTGGGTACGCGCGGCGGTGGCGCCCGAGAAAATGGAATAGGACTTGAACAGGCCCGCCGGAACGGCCAGGTTGTTGACGATGTAGAGAATGGGAATCGTAACAATGGTCGCGATGAAAAACCAGATGGCCACGTAGATATGCTTCTCCACGCGATTCTTCAAGGTCATGAAGACGTTCACCGCCATGATGACCCACCACACGGCCACTAGAATATCCAGGGGCCATTCCAGTTCCGCGTATTCCTTGCTCTGGGTGTAACCGGCGGCCAGCGTCACGACGGCCAGCACGATGGTAAGCGTATACAACCAGAAATGAATGCGCGAAAGTACGGGCGACCACATGGGCGTCTTCAGGAGTCGGGGTATCGCGTAGTAGAAAGTCGCGAAAACCAGACTTAAGGTAAAACCGAATATGACGCCGTTCGTATGAATGGGTCGCAAGCGCCCAAAAGAAAGATACGGCAGGTTCGTATTCAGTTCCGGATAGACCATCTGAAAGGCAATGAGTACGCCGCCCAGCATGGCCGCCAGTCCCCAGACAATCCCGCCGATTACCCACCAGCGGACTATCTGATTATCATAATCAATTCGATCCATTCACCACCTCGACGCCGCCCGGTTCGAAAGCCCATGGGGCTATCGCCCTGAGGCGCGTTATTGATGATTGAATAAGTTCACGTGGAAGGTGAATCCGACATGACGGGCATCATGCATAACCATATGATTGTGATCATATGGCGCGCGAAACCATGAACAAGCCCGGCCCCCGCGAAAGAGCAGCCGGGCCCGGCGTTTACTTCTTCTGCAGTGAAACGATGTACTGAGCGATGAGGTTGCGGTCCGCCTCCGAAATATGCGCGAAAGCCGCCATGTTGGTGCCGGGAATACCCGTTTTCACGGTCTCGGCAATATCAGCCGCGGTGCCGCCCTGTTTGTAGGACGACGCCAGTTGCAAATTGCGGGGCGGCGGCTTGAGCACTTTGCCCGCCGGACCGTCGCCCAACCCGGTGTCTCCATGACAGGTGGAGCAGGTATTCTTCACGTATAATTCCTTGCCTTTGGCGATGTCGGCGGCGCTCACCGCGCTCGTCGTACCGGAGGTCGAGTCTCCGCCACCTCCTCGCTTACAGGCCGACAAGAAACCCGTCGCGACGATCAAAACCAGAGCGCCGATCATCACGGGGTTCGGTATCGAGTTCTTTCTCATTGACTTCTCCTTTAGTAGTAACTTACGCCCTGGAGGGCGTAAGCTCTTCGCATAAACCTTGCATGGGGGCGCGTTCCCGGCCATGACCTGGATCATGGATACGAACCCGGCCCCGGGTTACCATGGCGAAATGCTGATGGAAAAAACCAGGGATAGTTCGCCGTTGATTCGCTATAGTCGTCGGGGGCCGCGTTATACTTCCTACCCGCCGGCCACCATGTTTCATGGAGGCCTGGAGGGCGATGAGTACGCCCGTTTCCTGGCCGATGAAACTCGCGCGGACGTGCCGCTCTCCTTGTATTTTCATATACCCTTTTGCTCCAGCATTTGCTGGTTCTGCGCGTGCAATGTAGTTTACACGGCGAATCGCGGGCGCTCCGGTCTCTACCTGGATCTCATCGAGCGCGAAATGGATTTGCTGGCACGGCACATCGCGCCGGAGCGTGAAACGGCGAGTCTGCACCTGGGTGGTGGTTCCCCTACTTTTCTTTCTCCCGACGAGCTCATGCGATTACACGCGGCCGCGGCTTCGCGCTTTACTTTTATGAGCGGCGCCGAAAAGAGCATTGAGCTGGATCCCCGCACAACCAGTGAGGAGCATGTCGAAGTGTTGGCGCGACTTGGCTTCACTCGGGCGTCGCTCGGTGTCCAGGACATGGATCCGCTGGTGCAAAAGGCGATTCATCGCATGCAACCTCCCGAGATGACGGAGAAGTTGACCTGGCGCCTCCGCGAACACGGTTTTCACGGCGTGAATTTCGATCTAATTTACGGGCTGCCCCACCAGACCACAAAGAGTTTTCAACGCACCCTGGACTCCGTGGCCGACCTGCGACCGGATCGCCTTTCGCTGTTCCAATTCGCTTACATGCCCCGGTTAAAGAAACATCAGGAACGCATCGCCGCGAACGCGCTGCCGGACGCGAGAACCCGGGTGGAAATTTTCAGCATGGCGGTGGAGCGCTTGCTGGCGGAAGGATATCTGCACATCGGCATGGATCATTTCGCCCTGCCCGAGGATCCCCTGGCAACGGCCCTGGAAAACGGGACCTTGAATCGAAACTTTCAGGGCTATGTCGCCGACGGCGACTTTGACCTGCTGGGCATCGGCCCGTCCTCCATCGGCGAGGTCTCCGGGGCGTTCGCGCAAAACTTCAAGAGCATGAACCTTTATGAGCAGGCCTTGAAGTCCGGCCGCCTACCCATTGAGCGCGGCTACATTCGAACGGAGGACGATTGGATTCGCGCGCGCGTAATCAAGGATCTCATCTGTCGCTTCGAACTGGACATCGCCGCACTGGAAGGCGAACTGGAAATTCGCTTCGCGGACTACTTTCATGATGAACTACCCGCGCTGACTCCCTTCGCGGAAGACGGCTTGCTGGAAATCAACGAAGACCGAATTCGCGTAACGGATCGGGGCAAGTTCGTAATCCGCAATATCTGCATGGTCTTCGACGCGCATCTGGACGCGGACGACGCGGGCCGCGAACGTTACAGTCGAACCGTGTAAGGAACGTGAAAAACATCGTCCTCATGGGCTCCGTTTCGGATCCCATGGGCACCACGCTCCCTGGAATGCGATGGTCATCATATTATCGCTATGACCGCACCCGTCCCAGAGCCGCCAGAATCTGAGCCGTGCGCACGGCCTTGAAGCCGGCCAGATGGGCAACGGTCTTGATTCCCGCCCGTTGCAGTTCGCGATTGAGACCCGAGGTAATTCCCGGCAAGGCCCGGGGCGTCGTAAGCCCGGGTGCCTTCGGCGATTCCGCGGACTTCAGGGCTTCCCGCGCATGCTTCAGGAGCAGTTCCAGCACCCGCGCCTTGCGGGTTCGCGTGGGCAGGGAAATGCCCATGTCCATGGCCAGGCGCAGCAATTCCTCTTTTTTCAGTTTGCGCAGGCGAGAGAGCGGATCCGCCGCGGTTCGCCGGGTCTTCGCGCTTCGCTTACTTCGGGTTGAGGACGGCGACTTGAACAAGGTCGTCTCCAGGTACGCGGAGAACACCCAGCCCACGACGTAGCCGTACTGCACCCGCACCCAGGCCGCGCGCCGACCTCCAATGGTTTCCCGAGGCCCCGTTTTCAGGATTTGCATGGCCGCCCCATTGGGAATCAACTCCAGACGTTTCGCCGTACGTCCGGCTCCCTCCCGCAGACTCAAACCGCCCCGGGCATTGACGATCCCAATACGAATGGGAATCCTCCAGTCGACCCGGGATGGCGGAAACCAGTAATGAGAACCGCTCACTCGTGCCCGCACGGCGAAATGCATATGGGGTCCGGTGACGCGTCCCGTTTCGCCCGACAAACTGATCACGCGCCCCTTTTCTACTTTCGCGCCTTTCTCCACGAATACACGGGAGTTATGGGCATACAGGGTTTCCAGGCCGTTGGGATGTTTAATGATGACGTGTTCGCCCCAGAGCCGCGAATACTTGCGCTCCAGCACCACGCCGTCTTCCACCGCCTGCATGGGCAATTCATGGCCCGGGTAAAATACGTTTACGGTACGCAGGTCCTCGCCGCGATGAAAGCCGCGCCCCCGCTTACCGTATAGTGAAGTCAGCTTAAAGGTATAAGCCGGGAAGCGCGCGCCATTGCCCAGGGGTTCGAATACCCTGTACTTTTTCAGGCGGGGCGGATTACTCCGAGCGCCCTCGTTCGCCGAAGTATAGTAGCGATTGTATTTGGCTCGATTCCGCTCGAAGTTCTCTTTCAGGGCATCGTTGATTTCAGTAAATATTTTAGTCATGACTGCGCGAATCCTATTAGGGACGGGAAACCTCACAAGCGAATCCCCTTCGCATGAAGGAAAATATTCTGTAGAGTGTGAAAGAAACTCTTTGACGCCTCCGGTCATCGCGTTCTTGATAAGAACAACATCATGAAACGCTACCCGAGCATCGAAAAGAAAATCAATTACGACATTGCCGTGGTCGGTTTCGACAAGCTGGACGGTTCCAATATTCGCGCGGAATGGCAGCGGGGGAAAGGCTTTACGCGCTTCGGATCCCGCCGCCGCATTTTGGACCCGGCGGACGAAACCCTGGGACGCGCGCCCGATTTGATTCGCGCAAAATACGGCCGAGGCCTGGAAGAGATCTTTCAAGAGCAGGGTTACGACAAGGTGACGGCGTTCTTCGAATACTTCGGGAAAAAATCCTTCGCCGGGATGCACGAAGGCGATGATCCGACGCTGGATGTCGTACTCATCGACGTGATGCCCGCCCGGGTGGGACTGCTTGCGCCGGAGGACTTTCTGACGACTTTCAACTCCGTGCCCCTGCCTCCGGTACTCTTTCGCGGGCGCGTGACCGACGAAATCGCCGAGAGCATTCGGGACGGTTCCTTTCCGGGCATGACCTTCGAAGGCGTGGTCTTCAAGGGACGCGGCGGCAAGAAGGGCAAGTTGCCGGTCATGTTCAAGATCAAGAACCGCGCCTGGTTGGATAAATTAAAAACTCACTGCGGAGACGACCAGGCGCTCTACGAACGCCTGGCTTGAGAATGAGCCTGATAATGATTGCCTCCCGCCCCGCCTCCTCGAAATTGGGCGCCAGGAGCAATCATATGGAAATCAAGGATAAAACAGCACTGGTGACCGGTTCGGCGCGCGGACTGGGTTTCGCCATGATCCAGGAACTGGCCGACCGGGGCGCGAAGTGCGTGGTCACGGACATCGACGAGGCGGGCGTCGCCGAAGCCGTAAAAAAATTGCAAGCTACGGGAGCCCGGGCCCGGGGCATCGTCTGCGACGTGTCCGATGAAACATCCGTGGAAAACCTTTTTCGAGACGTCATGGAGAAGGAAGGCTGTCCCGACATCGCCGTGCTGAACGCCGGCATCCTGCGCGACGGCCTGCTGATTCGCATGGACCGGGAAACCGGCAAGCTGAAAAGCAAAATGAGTCTCAAGGACTGGCAGGACGTCATCGACGTTAATCTTACGGGTATTTTCCTCACCGGACGCGAAGCCGCCGCCTGCATGGCCGAACGCGGCCAGGGCGGAGTCATCATTCCCATCTCTTCGATTTCGCGCGTGGGTTTCGCCGGTCAAAGTAACTATTCCGCGGCCAAAGCCGGCGTGGCCAGCCTTACGGCGCTGTGGGCTCAGGAACTGGCGCGCTACAAGATTCGCGTCGCCGGTATCGCCCCGGGGTTCATCGCCACCGAGATGGTCTTGAACGCCATGAATCAAAAAGCGCGCGAAGCCTGGGAAGCGAAGATTCCCATTGGACGCCTAGGCAATCCCGATGAAATCGCCCGTACGGCCACCTTCATCGTGGAAAATGATCTTGTGAACGGCGTAGTCGTGGAAGCCCACGGCGGCGTTCGCGCATGAGGCGATTTAGTTGCACGATATTCAAACCGCAAGTTGACGCTAAACATGCTTGACGAATCAATCGCCATGATTAAACCGGTTCTCCGGATGCAAACTCGCGTATCATATCGCTGTCTCTCCACATTGGATTGGAGCCTGGATTTTCCCATTGGGATGGGAGCCGGGAGGGGTATGCTCTTGCTTTAGCGCTTTCGCGAACATGCGCTAAAATGGAAACCCCTCCCTGCGCAAGCAGCGAGGGGTTTTTTTATGCGTCGGGACCCGACGCGGGAAGGAAAATCAAATGAAACTGGAAACACAGAAATTTCTCCATGAACACGGCCTGGATGAGCTGGTATCTCGTTTCGTCATTAAGGCGAAGCGTCACGAAAAGCACCCCAATCTGGTACTGTTTAAGTACAATCAGACGGATTCGCCCATGCACGAGCCCCTGGTGCGGGAATGTCGTGGCCTGATCCTGGACGAAGACCGGGGCTGGGAAATCGTCGCGTTTCCCTACACCCGTTTCTTTAACCTGGGCGAGGCCAACGCGGCCGAGATTGACTGGGACACGGCGCGGTTTCAGGAGAAGCTGGACGGTTCCTTGATGATCCTGTACTTCTACGACGGCCAATGGGAAATCGCCTCGAGCGGTTTACCCGACGCCTCCGGTAGTCGTCACGGCGGCGCGGGCAACTTTCGCGAATTGTTCTGGGAAACCTGGAACGGTCTGGGTTACGCCCTGCCCGAAGAGAATCATTTCTGCTACATGTTCGAATTGATCACGCCCGAGAACAAGATCATCGTTCAATACGACGAATCGCGAATCGTGCTGCACGGCTGTCGCGACCTGCGGACCTTGAACGAGCACCCGCCCGAGCCGGTCGCGGAGCAATACGGCTGGGAGGCGGTGCGGACTTTCGCGTTCACGGACGTGGATGAGCTCTTGGAGACGACGCGGGCCATCGATCCGAAACAGGGCGAAGGTTTCGTAATTCGGGACGCGAACTTCAATCGCCTGAAGGTGAAGAACCCGCGCTACGTTCAACTAAACGCGTTGCGGGACGGTGTTTCGCCCCGGGCCTTCACGGCCATGATTCGCGCCAATGAGACCGAGGAATTCCTGGCCTACTTTCCGGAATACGAATCGGATCTGGAAAAGCTACGGACGAAACTGGATGCGCTGATCGGCGAAATCGAAGAGACCTTCGCGGGACTGCGGGACATCGACGAGCAGCGAGAATTCGCCGCGAAAGCCGTGCCCCATGGATTCTCTCGCGCCCTGTTCGAACTGCGTTCGGGCAAGGTGCAATCGGCGCGGGAGGCCGTGAACGCCATGCCGGCGAAGGTCCTGCATCGCCTGCTGGGAATTTAGGGCGCTACGCGAAGTAACGCAACGCGCCGAGAATGATCAACGCCTGGGCGGCGTAGTACGTGACGGACTTCACGAACTCGTCGCCCGGGAAGCGCCCGGCGAACTTTACCCAGCCCAGGATGCCGTCGGCCAGGGGAAACATGGCCCCGCCGATGATCAGCAGCCAGCGCGATTGGACATCCACGATGTAATACCAGGCATGGTTCCAGGCCGCGGCCGTCATGAACGCAATGGCCGCGAAATAGAGCGCCACCGGTATGCGATACTTCGCGGCTCGCTCCGGCCCCATGCGCCGCATCAGCATCCAGTAATAGACTACGCCCACAACGATCAGCCCGGCGGGACAGTGCCAGGGCAAAATCCAATCCCGCGTCAGAAACGCGGCCGCATAGAACAGGTGCCCGAGCAAGAACGCCAGCAACCCGGGGATAAAGAACGAAGAACGCAGAAGCAGAAAATCGCCCGCGCAACCGGCGGTTATCGCCAGCAGGATCCACAGCAAGTAGGGCGATTCGGGATTCTTCAGAAAGGCCGCGGCCGCAAGGGCGATGAGCACGAAAATAGGCAAAGCCTTGGTATACGTATAGGCGCCCGGCGATTTGAGCTTCGCGACGATGGCGATGAGGGAGGTTATGATAAGGAGGCTGATGATAAGCATGGTAAAGTCGACTCCGGCGCTTCAATCCGCGGGCTTGAGAGATTCCAGATACTCCGTCCACTCCATGGGCAGGAGGTTCTTCTTCTTATTATTGCAGTCCTTGCAACAGGGCACCAGGTTTTCCTTTACGGACACGCCGCCGCGCGAAAGGGGCACGACGTGATCCATGGTGAGTTCGGCCGGCTTGAATTTATTGCGACAGTAATGGCAGATGCCGTCGGACTTCTTGCGCTTCCACCAGGCGGAGTCCCGCAATTTGCGGGCCTTATCTTTTTCCCGACGGAGGACCTTTTCGTCCACGGGAAAGGGCATGAATTCTTCGGAACTCAAGAATTAGACGCCGGCAAAAGGAATACGGTTGAGAAGATAGTCTCGCTTCCTCACCAATCAAAGATGACCGGTGCGAATTTCCTCGTGGGTATCTCGATACCAGGACATCATGTCTCCGGTGGAGAAGATGCCGCGCACGCGCCCCTCGTCGATGACGGGCATGGCGCGCATATTGCGATCCAACATGATGTTCATGGCTTCCCGGATACGCGTCCCCGTGGGCACGGAAACCAGGGGTTTGTCTTTTAAGAGTTCGCCCACGGTCAGGCGAAGAAAATCACGATCCGGATCGAAGACTTCCTCATAAGCAAGACTCAAGAGATCGAATTGCGTTACGATGGTGAAGGGTTTGCCTTCCTTCATGACCAGCACGCCCATGAATCCGTTTTCCAGGATCAAACGCGCCGGCTTGGATACGAAGTCATTGTAGTCCACGGTGACGACGTCGGTGGTCATGACCTCGTCCACCAGGGCGTCCAGCATGCCGCGCGTACGCTCCAGCAGCCTGGCTTTTATATCTTCATCGGTTACGCTCATGATTTATCCTGTTCGTAAGAAACTTAACCATCCGGTCCGAACTATTAGCCGTCCGGTCGGAACTTAAAGACGCCGCGCTTCACCAGCTCCTGGTGAATGCGATGCTGAATACGATAGCGCACGTTCTCCGCCACTTCCTCCAGGAAGCGAATATTCTTGGCGTCCTTGCGCGCGTACTTGTCCAGCTTGAAGGGCTTCATGAAAATGATCTTCCACTGCACGGGAATCGGCACGAGCAAATTCAAGGGAATGGGAATCTTGGCACCGATGTATTTCTCCGTCCAATCGATGGTTCCCAGGTTCAGGTGGGTTTCCTCAGCCCCGATGATGACCGTGGGCACGATAGTGGCCTTGGACATGATGGCCAGGGACGCGAAGCCGGGATTGAATTCCTGCAGCTGGTACATCTGGGTACTGGGCTTGAAATTACCCTCTTCCGCCTCGGGAAACAGGGTCATGAGATTATTACGACGCAATACGCGAATGGCCGCCTTGAAGTCCGCCGGCACGAACCCCATGATGGCCGACATGCGGGCGAGAAAAGGGTTCTGATGCCAGAAATTATGGCTCATGGCGCGCGGGATGCGCTTGCCGTATTTCAGGATTTCATTTTGAACCACGAAGGCGTCCCAGCCGAGGACGCCGCTGTGATTGGGAATCACCAGAGTGGGGCCCGTGCGCGGGATGTTTTCCAGGCCCTCCGTTTCCAGGGCCGTGAAATTTCGCATCCAGTCCATGGCCGCGTGGGACACGCCCCGAACGAACCACTTGTCCCGCTCTTCTCGAATCAGATTAATCGGATTGGAATAGTCGGGTGATTTGAAGTACTTTCCTGCCACTGGCTGTTGAAAATACCGAACATGGAAATCCCGTCAAGCAATTACGATTAGATGACGCCCCCCGATGCCCATCGGGCCATTAATCGGCGGGATAGAGGCGATCCTCGCCCTCCCAGAAACTGAGGCAGATCCGGACAACGGGGCCCTCGCGGATCCGAATCAAGGGCAAGTTACGACGGACGGGTGGCGGCAATCGCAATTCCTGAAAGATCTTTTTGACCTTTTTGCGACCCACCCCGGCCAGGTTCACGTACATGCCCGGCGACCAGAGCGCGGTCTCTTCATCCGGACCCAGCTCGTAACTTCGTCGGCGGCCCCCGTAATCGATTCGAATCCGTTGCTTGCCGGCGGCCGAGCCTTCCTCGGGCTCCGCGTCGAAAGACCGAAACAGGGAGCCCTTGATACCCATGATTCGGAGTGGGCCGGATTCGGCGGACCAGAGCAGGAAGTCCTTCGTTTCAAATCGCGTTCGGAGGCGATGGGTCGCGCGAAGGGCGTGGTCCACGGACGTTTCGCCGGCGGGTGGCAGGCCCAGGCGACGCAGGGCGATGTCCAGCAGCGTCTTGGTTTCGCTTCGGGTCGCGCCGTCCAGCAGGGAACGGTCGATACGGACATGCTCCGGCCTGGCCGCGGGCGATTCCGGTCGCGAACCGAACTCGGGCATGGCGCCCGCCGACGATTCACCCGGCAAGGTCGGATTGTCGTCGTGGAAATTACGACGCAGTCGCCCGGGATTCAAACCCTCGCGATACAGTTCCGGCAGCACGCGCTTGCGAAGGCGATTGCGCAGGAATTCATCCGATTCATTAGTTTCATCAATTACGAAGGGAATCTTCGCCGCGCGCACCAGCTCGCGAATGCGATTGGACTCCAGACACAAGAGCGGCCGCGCCACCGCCGCGCCTTCCAGGCGCGCGAACAGGGGCATGGTTTTCATGGCCGCGGGGCCGCCCCCTCGTACCAGATGCATCAGTACGCTTTCGGCGTAGTCGTCGGCATTGTGTCCCGTCAACGCCACCGCGCCCGGCAACTCGGTCTGAATCCGCGCCAGCGCCCGGTATCGCATCAAGCGCCCGGCGGCTTCCAGGCCCTTACCTAATCGCCGCGCGAAGCCGGCTACATCGCGCCGTTCATAGTAACAGGCCAGGCCCAACCCACGCGCTTCCTGGATGACGAAATTCAAATCGCCTTCGGCGGCGGAACGCAAGCCGTGGTGGAGATGAAAAACCGCGGGATCCTGCTCCAGCACGCCGCGCTCGCGCAGCACACGAAATACGTATAAAAGAAGCATGGAATCGGGACCGCCCGAAACCGAAAGTAAGAACGGTCCGGGCACGGCGAACAGCTCCGGAGGATTGCCCTCCAGCACCAGATCCGCCGCTTGATTCAGCGCGTCTTCGTTGATGCGGCCTTCGCCGAAATTCATAATCGAAGGTTCCCCTTTTTTTGCACCGCGTCAAATAAAATCGCCGAATTTTGCGGCGCGAAAAAAGTTTCGTTCGCGTTAAATTGGAAATCCGGTTGACCCTTTTCCCGGGCATCCGGTCTAATAGTCGAATTCAAATAGTTCTTGAATTCAATCCCAAACGAAACAACACTTCTGATCACAAGACGGAGGATCAAATGATTGCAATAAATAAGAAAACGGCTCTGGCCCTGGGCATCGCCACTTTTCTCGTGGCCGGCGCCGCCGGTTCCAGCCTGAGCGCTACTTCCAAGGGCGTTGCCGGTTGCTGGAGAACCATCAGTGATAAAGACGGTAAAATTAAATCCAAGGTCTGCCTCTACAAAGCCAAGAACGGCAAACTGTACGGAAAGCTGACCAAGCTCTACAACCCCAGCGAGCCCAATCCCAAGTGCACCAAGTGTAAAGGGAAGCGCAAGGACAAGCCGGTTCAAGGCATGACCATCGTCATCAAAATGAATGATGACGGAGACGCGTGGGAAGGCGGATACATTCTGGATCCCAACAACGGCAAGTGGTACAAATGCAAAATCTGGCGCTCCGGCTCCAAGCTGAAAGTCCGCGGTTATATCGGCTTCCTTTACCGAACCCAGACCTGGATCAAGTAATCCCGCTTTCAAGCGATTCGAAAAACGCCGCCCCGCGAAAGCAGGCGGCGTTTTTTTATGACCGCCTTGTGCCGCTCCGCTCGCCTCCGGCTCCTCCGCTTGTCGGCACCGTCCGACCGTTGCACCGTCCACCGTTGCACCGTTCACCCCCTCACCCGTTTCACCGTTAACCGTTCTCCTTGACACCCCGCCCCGAAAGCCGACCTTGACTCCGTGCGCCTGCTGCAGCGAACATTCGACCTGATCAAGGAAGACCTGGCGGCGATCATTCCCGGGTCCCGCGTACCCTTCAATCGCGAGACCTTTTCCCGTCTGTTGCTCTATATCGGCCTGGCGGCCTTCATCATCGGCCTGGCGTTTCCGCCCTCGGGCGGCATGAAGATCAAGAAGCCTTCCAATCCCCTGGATCCTTTTTCCGCGCCCAAAAAAGAGCCGGACGCGGGCAAGCCGCAAAACATCTAGTCTCTTTATCATATCATAACCATAGCATACGGGGCGGAAGCATCGCCCGGCGAGATTTCTCATGAGTCAAAGTAACCCTTCTCTACCCTGGTTTTATCGCCTGGAATGCCCCGTGCGGGATTACGCCTGGGGCAATACCGCGGACGACGGCATCATCGCCGGATTGTTGCGCGCGGACGGACGCGAAGTGCCTGCCGGCCCGCGAGCCGAACTCTGGATGGGCGCGCATCCCTCGGCGCCTTCGCTGCTCTTGCCGGAGAAGACGCCCCTGCACGAAGCGGTCGCGGCCAACCCCGCGCATTTTCTGGGCCAGGCCCTGGCCGACCGCGGACAAACTAACTTGCCCTTCTTATTCAAGGTACTCGACGCGGGTCAGGCCCTTTCCATTCAGGCTCACCCCGATAAGGAACTGGCCGAAAAACTGCACGCGCGAGATCCGGAGCACTACCCCGACGATAATCACAAACCCGAGCTGGCCGTAAGTCTGGGCGATATGGACGCGCTGGTGGGCTTTCGCCGCGTGAAGGAAATCGCGGGGTTCATCGCCCTGCACCCGGAAATCGCCGCGCTCACTGAGCCCCAGACCGAAGAACGCGTTAAGCTGGAATTCCCCGACGAAGACGCGGGCGACGAAACGCACAAGGCCTGGATCAAGGAACGCTACGGACGACTCATGCGCGCGAACCCGGCCCATATTCAGGAAGCCGCGGAATCGCTGCTCAAGCGCCTGGGCAATACCACGCCCGGCAGCGCCGTGGATCTGTTTCGTCGATTAACCGAACTCTACGGCAAGGACGACCCCGGTCTTTTCTGTCCGTTCTTTCTTAATTTAGTAAAACTGAATCACGGCCAGGGCGTTTTCCTCGGGCCCAATGAACCCCATGCCTACCTGGGCGGTCCCATCCTCGAGTGCATGGCGGCCTCGGATAATGTCGTGCGCGCCGGCCTGACGAAGAAGTTCGTCGACATCGATACCTTGATCGACATGCTCTATTACAAAAGCGGCCCCGCGGACATCCAGAGCCTGGAAGAAGACCCCGCCATGTCTACCTACCGGGTTCCCGTGCAAGAGTTCACCGTGGGAAAACTGACCCCCGGCATTTTTAATCTCGTGGATGCCGGCCGGCCTTCCATCTGGATCGTGCTCGAGGGTTCGCTGCGATTGACCAATCGCACGGGCGCCGCCGGTTCCATCGAGAGCGCGGAAATTCGCAAGGGCGGCGTGGTGCTCCTGCCGGGCGATTTAAGCGATCGCGATATCGAAGTCACCGCCTCCTGCGACGGCGACTCCGTGGTCTATCGCGCGACCGTGGGTGAAGAGTACTAGTCCTCGATTCTTTACCGCGAAGGCGAACACGAATGCTCGCGAATTGGACGAATGTCACGAAATTTTCCAATGTTTCGAAAACTTCGTGAGCATTCGCATCATTCGTCTCATTCGTGTTCCTTGTAACGTTGGTAAAGGAGATTGGAAGTGCCGCAGAATTTAACGCACGCCCATTCGAAAACCTTTCGTCATCATATTCAAATGCAATGCTTGGAGCCGTTCCAGCCTTGCGCCGGTCACACACCTTAGCCGGGAAACATACAGAGTCATAGTCCCGGACTTCAGCTTCCCGCCCAGGTAGACAATCTGTTCATGGTCGTCGGCCCGTTTGCCTCGAACGACCCGGCGCACAATGTAGCCGGCCGTCGCGCCGGGCGGTAATTCATCCGCTCGCAACGCGCGACTTTCCTCCAGCTTAATAAGCAGCTTTTTTTCTTTTGCTTCCTGAACGGCCTTGAGTCCGGCATTGGAAGGAGAAAGTACATCGCCTTCGAATGAGCTGAAGTATATTCGGCCTGGACCATATTCTCGGAAATAGCCGGCGCGAAGCAGCACAAGGGACGGATTTCCGTATGCGGTTTTTCTTTTCGGGATCCACCCTCCGGGCCGACGAACCTTGAAGTGCGAGTCGATAAAACGACCGCCCAACACCGTATACCAATCCGGCAGCCCGAGCATGATCCTGGGCGGTTTCTTGCCGGTGGTCATGGACAGAACGTTAACGGTTTCACTATGACCGTATAGCGCCGCCATTTTGAGGGCGGTATGATCAGAACGACTTCGGGTCTCGGTGTGCGCTCCGGCACGAAGGAGAAGGCGCACCACGGGGAGATTTCCGCGGCCGGCCGCAATCATGAGAGGGGTCTGCCCGTAGCTATCGCGATAATTTACGCGGGCTCCCTTCGCGATAAGTTTGGCGACGATTTTGTCGTCCCCGGCGCCGGCGGAATGCATCAAAAGCGATTGGCCGTCGGCGGAACGAACGGCCGGATCCGCTCCCGCCTTCAGCAGGATATCAACAATTTCCTCATGGCCACCTCGCACGGCGGCGGTCAACGCCGTGTAACGACGACGATCCTTGTAGATGGGGGTCGCGCCTGCCTTTAACATCATACGAACGATCTTTGTCGAGCCTCGACCCGCCGCGTAGAAAAGCGCGCGATTGAGCTGTAAGCCGGTTCGGGCAGTTCGCTCTTTCGCGGACGGTAGGAGTAGCGGCACCAGCTCGGGCGCATTGGTTCTTGCTGCGATCATCAGCGGCGTAATACCGCCGGTTGCTTCCGCATCTTTTTGAGCGCCGGCTTTCAAGAGCATTCGCGCCAATGCCAGATCGTGACCCCTGGACGCCATATGCAGAACCGTGAAGCGCTTTCGATTCATTTGCTTCAGATTGGCGCCGCGGGCCAACAGCAATTGTACGATTTCTCGATGTCCTCCGGCGGCGGCGGAGAGTAAAGGCGTTTGTCCCCGGACATTGGCCGGATCCGCAGCCGCGCCCGCGGCCAGCAGCAGCTTCACGGTTGAGAGCCGTCCATTGGCGGCGGCTCCATGCAGAGCCGTATCCCTGAAGGGATTCATATCTGAAACGGTTGCACCGCGCGTCAGCAGAAGTTTCACGACTTCGTTATGGCCTCCCGCAGCGGCCGCGAAAAGAGCTTTTTCGCCTCCGAAAGAGGCACGTTGAATATCCGCTCGGTGATCCAGAAGATAACGAACAATTTTGAGATGACCGCCGGCGGACGCAATGATGAGAGGCGTTCGACCCTTACCATCCGCAACATCCACGAAACCCGGGCGCCCGCCCAGCAACTGCTTTACGCGCTCCAATTTCCCTTTTGCCGCCGCATCGTGCAAGGGAAGGCTCCATAGACTTCCCATGGCACAGGTAAACAGAATAATAATTATAAAAGGGCGCGTGCGTCGTAATCGCGCTAAAATATATTTCATGGAACCAAACCTCCGAACATGGGCGCGCTCTTTTCAAGAGGGCCTTTCCATTGATACGAACCAGCGGGCTGATATTCCCAAATATTTACCGCGGAGACGCGAAAGGCGCGGAGTTTTTCCTGGGCCACGGAACTCACGGTAAACACGGAATGAATCCGGTCGGCGGATGTTGGGAGGCGATTTTCGTGACGAATCGTTTCACGTGAGAGAGCCCTCCCTTCGTGGTTTCCGTGCCTTCAAAACCTTCCGTGGTCCCCGTGGCTCCCCGTGGTTCTCGGAAATTTTCTTGACTTGGCCCGACCCGACGTCCTAAAATTGACACCGCGTCAGGGGGACGATGTTCATGGAACTACCGGATTACATAAAGCTGCCGGGCTATATCACCGCCGCCATACCCTTCTTCTTTTTGTTCATAGGGATTGAGGTGTTCGTAGCCTGGCTCCAGCGTAAGAAATACTATCGCTTCAATGACTCCATAAATGATCTCGCGGCGGGCATGCTGCAACAGGTGCTGGGCATCTTCGTCGGCCTGATCATGATCCTCGGCTATGTTTACATCTGGGAGAACTGGCGCATGTCTACCTGGACCGGCTGGGCCTGGTTGGATTCACCGCGGGATCTAACGCAGATGACATTTTCGGCCTTCTGGATCTGGGCCGTGCTGGGTTTTCTGGCCAATGATCACCAGTACTACTGGTTCCATCGCCTGAGTCACGAGATCAACATCATCTGGGGCTCCCATGTCGCGCATCACTCCAGTCAGGAATACAACCTAACGGTCGCCCTGCGGCAGGGCGCGTTCCAGCGTTTCTTTTCTTATCCGTTTTATTTACCCCTGGCGTTTCTCGGACTGCACCCGGTGATCTACCTGGCGGTATCCCAGATCAATACGCTCTATCAGTTCTGGATTCACACGCGCACGTTTAAGAAGTTTCCAGCGCCCATTGAATGGCTTTTTAATACGCCTTCCAATCATCGCGTGCACCACGGCGTTAATCCCCAATACATCGATAAGAATCACGCGGGCACGTTCATGATCTGGGATCGCATGTACGGAACGTTCGAGCCGGAAGGCGAAGAAGTCGTCTACGGCATTACCAATCCCCTGAACACCTGGAATCCCCTGTGGGCGCAGGTGCACTACTTCGTGGAGGTATGGCGATTGGCCGTCGCCGCTCCGAAGTGGCGCGATAAGTTCAAGGTCTGGTTCATGGAACCCGGCTGGATGCCCGAGGGCATGGGCCCGCACAAGACCGCGCCGCCCGTGGATCCGGCCACTTTTCAAAAGTATGATACGACCACGCCCGTTGGGCTGAACCTCTACGCGCTTCTTCAGTATATCGCCGCGACGCTGGGTCTGCTGGCGATGCTGGGTACATTCGGCGCCGTCGCGTTGCCCGCGAAAGTCGCGCTGGGATTTCTCGTGGTGTTTACCCTGACCTGCCTGGGCCTCATTCACGACGGGCGACGCATCACGATCCTGTTGGAGCCCATGCGATTGATTCTAGTGGCCGGGGGGCTGGCCTGGCTGGGAACCTCATCTAATAATATCGCGCTCATGGTCGGCGCAACGGCGGGTGCCATGTCCATGGGACTCTGGTTTTTGGCGTATCGCTCCCATTTTCGCAAGGGCGGCAACCGCGGGAGTGATTTGCGCGATGCCGTGTCCGTCAGCTTGAAATCTTGACGTCTCGCCCGGCTCGCGCGATGCGTGGTCATGGGCAGAGACTCCAGGGCGAACATCGCCAAACAAACCATCTCCATCGGAGAAAAGGGTTCCTACCAGTTGCCTTCGGGCAACTCCGTGGATATTAAGGCGCGCGTGGACGAAGCCGTTCGCGGAACGAAGCTGTATCGCCCCGACGAACTCGAAGACATGCTCGCCGCCGCGGAATTCGACGCGCCTTCTTTCAATGAGGGTGACTCTACCGCGACGAAAATCGAAGTTACCGACGAGACCACGGGCGCGGCCGCGCGGCGCCTGCTCCAAGACGAAAACGAACCCGAGCTCATGGCCTTGAATTTCGCGTCGGCCAAGAATCCCGGCGGGGGTTTTCAAGGCGGCGCAAGAGCCCAGGAAGAGGACCTGGCTCGCTGTTCGGCCCTCTACCACTGCCTGATTACCCAAATGGAATACTATGAGATCAATCGCGCCGAACCTTCCATGCTCTACACGGATCACATGATCTATTCTCCCGGGGTGCCCTTCTTTCGCGATGAAGAGGGCAAGCTCATCAAGGAACCGTTCTACCCGGCCATGATCACCGCTCCGGCGCCCAACGCGGGAGAAGCTCTCAAACGGGATCCCAATGCCGGAGATGAAATCGCCGAAACATTCATGCGCCGCGTGGGCATGGTGCTGGCTATTGCCCGGACCGCGGGGCATCGCAGACTGGTGCTGGGCGCCTGGGGTTGCGGCGTGTTTCGCAATGATCCGCACATGGTGGCCGAGTGCTTTCGCGCCTGGCTGGAAGAGCCGCGTTTTCAAGGCGCCTTCGAACGCGTGGTCTTCGCCGTCTACGACACCAGCCGCGACGCGAGCACGAGACAAGCCTTCCTCGACTGTTTCCAGTAGTTCAGGACTGTTTCGAATAGCTCAAGGCTGTCGATTCGGGCTCAAGGCTGTTTCGCCTTGCGCGCGGTGAGGATGCCCGCCAGGGCAATCAGGACGCAACCGCCCAGGGTATAGGCATCCGGCAGCAGGGACCACAAAATCGCATCGGCACAGACGGCCCAGATGACGGCCGTGTATTCGAACGGCCCGAGGATGGCCGGTTCCGTGCGACGCATGGATTCCGTCAGTAGAAACAGGCCCACTCCGCCCACGAGCCCCATGGCCCCGAAGAGCAACCAGTCCCGGAAAGTCGGCGCTTGCCAGACGAAGGGTAAGGCGATTGCGCACGCCAGACCCGCGCCCACGTTCATCCACAGAGTCATGGCTTCGCCGGATTCGGTATCGCCGTACTTGTGCGCGAGAATCTGGGCCAGGGCGTACGCCGTCGCCGCGGCGAGTACCAGCAGGGCCATCCAATCGATGAGCCCGCGCCCCGGGCGAAGGGCGATGAGCACTCCCAGCAGGCCCAGCGCCACGGCGAAGACCGTTCGCCCGGACGGTTTTTGTTTCAAGACGACCAGGGACAGCAAAGTCAACAAAATGGGCGCGGCGAAAAACAGCGTCACGGCCGAGGCCAGGGACATCGTTCGAATCGCATAGACGAAACACGCGAGAGCCGTCAGACCCAGCGCCGCCCGCGCGCCGTGCACCCACCACCGGCGGGGACGCAGCACGGTCCAATCGCCTCGATAGCCCGCGAGCACGAGTACCGGCAGAAAGCCGAAGGCATAGCGAAAGAAGAGTAACTGCAAGAGAGGATAGCGCGTGCTCAGATACTTCAGCAGGATGTCCATGCCGGAGAGACACAACATGGCTCCCAGCATCATGAGAATACTGACGCGATCCCGGGAGGTCATACGACCGGATGGCAAGCCCCTATTACAAAGGCAAGCACATGCAATCATTTCCATATGTCGGATTGAAATTTTTGGAAAAAAGTATTCGACCCGGTTCATTCGCTGCTTATTTTCATGTAAGCGAATATGAGCGAAGCAGCGGATGAAAAGTACGCCGTAGGTTTTCTCCTGACCAGGGCATCGGCCGGCTTCAGCAACTTGCTGGGGGCTCAGTTGCAAGCACGCGGGCTTGATATTACTCCCGAACAATGGAGTGTACTGGACGCCCTCTGGGAACGCAAAGGCATCAACCAGCAGGGACTGGCCGGCTGTCTCAGTAAGAACAAAACCTCCATTTCCAGAATCGTCGACGGGTTGGAGAAGAAAGGTCTCGTCGAACGCTGTTCCAATCCCGAGGATAGACGGGATAAGATTCTTCTCTTGTCCGATGAAGGCGTAGCTTTGCGCAATCGCGGCGCGAAACTGCATCGCCGGGTAATCGACCAGGCCATGGACGGTATCAGTGACGCGGACCAGGCCGTGCTTGCCCGCGTTCTTCGCGGGATTCACGAAAACACCACGGCCGATAGGCCGGACTAATCAGACTCGACGCGGGACGACGGCATGTTATCATGAACCATGCCCACTCATTTCAAGGGAACGCCCGCTCAAAAAAACGCACTCAATGCCTACATCAAGTTCAGTCGCGCATCCAGCGCCCTGGAAACCTACATGCGTCGCACTCTTAATGAGAAGGGATTAACTCCCAGTCAGCTAGGCGTGCTTGAAGCCATCCATCACCTGGGGCCTTTGAACCAGAAGGAACTCGCGGATAAGATGTTGATGAGCGGCGGCAATGTAACCCATGTCATCGACAATCTTGAAAAAGCCGGCATGGCGAAGCGAGCACCGGGCTCGGATCGCCGTACCTTCAAAATCATGCTGACGCCGAAGGGCAGTCGTTACATCAGTCGCTTGATGCCCGAGCATGTCGCCGACATTACCCGGGCCATGTCCGCTCTCAATGCCGGTGAACTCAAAACCCTGGGCGAGCTCTGCAAGAAACTCGGTTTCGGCATCGGCGCCATTGAGAACGCCGACGCCTAGAGCCCTCAGCTAGATAAAGAGCCCTCAGCCAGGTGACAGCCCTCAGCCGGGGCGGGCCGTCAGCAGGCTCTTATAATGAGCAAGGTTTCCATAACCCAGGAAAATATTCAGCAGGGCAACCAGGAAGCCGCCCGCTCCGCCGGCGGGATCGAAAACCGCGTGATACAGCACGATATTGACGCTGATGGGTGCCAGGACAATCAGAGCCAGGGGCACGAAGCGATTCGCCAGTAAAGCCACGCCGACCACAATCTCAATAATCTTGACCAGCATCATGAGATAACCGGTTCCCACCAGTGCTCCCAGGAATTTTCCGCCGGCGGCCGGGGGCGGCGGCATCGGTATAAAATTCAAAAATCCATTCAGCCCGAACACAACCAGGGCCACCCCCAGGGTATAGCGGGCTATCGTTAATAGTCGACTCATGCGAACTCTCCATTAGCTTAATATCAATTAGTTGCATAGCCTACTAAATGGTTACACAAAAAATTTCGGCGATTTTTTGTGGCCGTCCGGTTCAAGATTGCTTATCATCCTCCATTGACCCATGGTTGCACATGCAACCATTTAGCATCAAATAAATAAGCGAGGAGTAGTAAGATGGAAAAGACCGTAAAAAGAAAGCTGAAGAGCGTGGATTTCATGATGGGCAATATCAACGTCGGCCAGCCCTTGCCCGGAGCCGACCTGGAGCAAATCAGCCCCTTCATCATGCTGCACCACGTCCCCCCGACTCGTTATGAGCCCGGGGAGGGATCTCCCGGGGTCGGACCTCATCCCCACCGAGGATTCGAGCCTGTCTCATTTATTTTCCAGGGAGAAGGCGAACACACGGATTCACTGGGCAATCACAGCATCGTCGGAGCCGGCGGGGTTCAATGGATGACCGCGGGCCGAGGCATCCTGCACGCCGAAGGATTATCGCCTTCTTTTAAGGAACAGGGCGGCACATCCGAGATGATTCAGTTGTGGATCAATCTGCCGGCAAGGTTAAAAATGACCGAGCCGGACTACCAGGCCTTCGCCCGGAAAGACATTCCCTTTGTGGAAGAAAATAACGCCCGCATCAACGTCATCGCGGGCGAATTCAATGAACGGCATGGACCGGTCCGGTCCCTCACCGACATTCTCGCGCTGACGCTGGAAATCGAAGCGGACGGCGAGGCAAACTTGCGAATCCCCCGGGACAAGAATATACTGCTCTATCAGCTTCAGGGGGAAAGCGAGATTAACGATACGGCCGTGGGCGACCGGGAACTCGTTGTTTTCGAGAATGACGGCAGCGACATCAAGATCCGGGCGCGCCGGAAGAGCGTGCTCCTGTTTTTGGCCGGAGATCCCATCGATGAACCCATGGTTTCCCACGGCCCCTTCGTCATGAACACCCAGACCGAAATTCTGGAGGCCATGCGCGACTATCAAATGGGGAAGATGGGTTTTCTGCCGAACCTGGCGCGCCCCGAGAGCGGAAAGGAGCCGGCAAGCCGGACTCGGTAATAAATCGCGAACCGGATTAGCGCTTCGCGGGCTTCGTTCCTACATGCCGAAGAGCAAGCCCGCGCCGGTCACTTTCCGCATTGCTTGAGATTACAAAACACGTATCCCTTGTCCGTTTTCTTGAGCACGTCGCCGACGATGCGTTCGTATCCCGGCAGCGCGCGAAACTCATCAATTAGATCCTTGTAGGCATCCGCGGCGGGGTCCAGGCGATCCATGGATCGCGCGAAAACCAGTAGTAGTAAACCCAGATGGCGATACGTGGACCAGCGGGGCAAACCCACGGTGCGACGCCCGCGCATCATACCGGACTTACGATCGAAGGACATGCCGCCTAACTGACTCTTATTGCGAGATCCGAAATACAACAGACCATCCAGACATTTCTCGGCCAGTTCGATATTGAACTGGCTTCTGTTCCGAACGAAGGGTGGAAACCAGGGCCAGTGCGTATGAATATTTTCGGTGAAATCCACGTCCCGGGCTTTTTTGAAATCCAGATCACGGAGAATCATGTCGGCCAGAACGCCGTTCATGCTTTCGCGCCGTTCATCATCCAGTAGATGGGCCAGTACCTGAAAGTCCAGGGTCGTTTCCACGACGGAGACGCTCGCCTTGCGCGGAAAGCTCATCAGGTGCGCGTAGCTCGTGCGAATCGTGGTTTCGTTGCGGGAGCGACGCTGGGAACGTTGCTCCGCGGTGTATTGAATGACCCCGACGACCAGACTGATGATGGTAATGGCCGGAGCAATTTGCGTCAGGATGCGGGCGAACCGGGCCATGCCGTTCTCCACCGGCGCCGCGACGGGTGACTCACCCATGGCCCGGATCTCCAGCGCCAGTTTTTCATTTTGCAACTCGATTTGCTTGAGCCTTGCTTTTTCCTCGTCCGTCATCCGGCTCTCCCGTCCGTTCGCGCGCGATGCCGCGCCGCGATTTAATAGAGTCGGATTTTTCCGGGACCCGCTTTTTGCGCGACCCGGTTTTTCGGCAAAGCCGGTTTTTCGTTCTTTTACTTGACCGAATATTCCGCGGCCCCCGCCATGTTAGGGTCCGGCTCCCATGGAGATCCTCAAACAGTTACCACCCATGGCCGTCCTGAGTGCCTACCTGGCCTTTCTTCTGATGCTGGGGGAATTGCTCGTGCGGGGCAAGAACCTGAAGAACTACCTGCTGGCGGCGCTCTTCGCAAGCCTGGGAACCGTTCTAATGCACGGACATTGGATCGAATCGCTCAAGATCATTCAAATCCCGCACATTTATCAGACGCATCTTTTTTTCGTCTTCTGCATCGGCCCATTACTCTACCTTTACTTTCAATTGCAACTGCGCGAAGAGACGCGCCTCCCCGCGCGCTACTGGTGGCACTTCGCGCCGGCCGTGCTGGCCCTGCTCGTCATGCTCCCCCTTTATTTCGAAGACGAAGCCTCCAAGCTGGCCCGCGTCCAGCGCATCTGGTCCCTGGGCGGACCCGCGGCGTTTTCCGATTACGGACTGCTTCTGTTCCTGGCCGGACTGATTCATATCTGTGCCTACGCCCTGATAACTCCCGCGCGCTTCCTGCAAGGTTTTCGCGCCCGAACGTTGCTGACCGAATCCAGCATGCGCATCGTGCTGTCGTTCTGCGGCCTGGGGTTGCTGCTTACCGGCATGGTCATCGTGGGCGTGATTCAACGTAATCGTACCTTGATTCAATTGAGCGTGGACGGCCTGGCGCTGGTGATTCCCTTCGTCTATGTGATGACGCGCAGATACCCGGCCTTCTTTCACGACCTGGTTTTGTATCAGAAGCAGGAGAAGTATCGCCAGACTCAACTCAAGGGACTGGACCTGGACCGGGTGGATGATCGCCTGGAAACCTTGATGCGGGAGGAGAACCTGCACCGGGACGATGAACTCACCCTGGCGGGCCTGGCCGCGCGCCTGGAAATCACGACTCATCAACTCTCCGAATATTTCAATAATCACCGCAAGGTGAATTTCGCCGGCTATATCAACGGCAAGCGCATCGACGAAGCGAGTGAGCTCCTGAAGCAGGACGCCAAGCGCACGGTTCTCAGTATTGCCTATGATGTCGGCTTCAATTCCAAATCGGCATTCAACCGGGCTTTCATTCGACACACGGGAATGAGCCCGACGGAGTTTCGGAAGAGGAACGGTGAACGGTGAACGGGCCCCGTTGCCCCGTTGTTGCACTTTATAAAACGCGCCCTATTTTTCCGGCTCCATTTATCAATCAGGGCGAGAAATTCGGGCGGATCGTCTATATTCCTACCATGATTCGGGAAAACCCGGATGAATAAGATTTCGGAGAATTGCTTATGATGCCCTTTGAATGCGCCCTGACGGCCTCCTGCATGGCCAAAACCTATGGCTGGCAGACTTTCGTGGCCTTTCTACGCTACTATCCCGTGGCCTTTCTGGCCTTTGCCGTTTTCTGGGTCTGGCGCAAGGGCTTTTTTCAGACGGCTCGGATTCAGGAGAAATTTCCGAAACTGGACCGCCTCTGGAACGAGACCAAATGGTCGGCCCTGACCCTGTTCATCTTTCCGGCCATCGCCACCTGGTCGGTCTACAATGGTAAGTCGGGTTTCACCCAGGTTTACACGGACCTGAACAAATACGTGATGGCCTAGCTCTTCGGTTCCTTCTTGCTGCTGATGGCGAGTCGCGAGACCTAGTTCTACTG
>CAZGYS010000013.1:0-26714 GCA_964530305.1 uncultured Leptospiraceae bacterium | reverse complement strand
CGAACATGCCCGATTGCGATTCCTCGTAGATGAGTTCATTGGCATGGGTCAGAACCTGCACGGGTTCGGACTCGGAGCGGATAATCGTCCGCAGGATGGAGGACGAGATGGCCATGAACAGCGCGGCGGGCAATGACTTACCCGAAACGTCGGCCACCAGCAGACTGGTGGCTCCGTCCGGTTCATGAGCGAAGTAATCGTAGAAATCGCCGCCGGTGGTCCGAGCCATAACCGAACGCCCGGAGATGTCCAGATGGCGATGGGTGAGCTTGTCCACCGGCAGAATGTTCTGCTGAATCTTGGAGGTAATCTCCAGTTCCTTCTCGATGGCCTGCTTGGCCAGAATCTCTTCATTCAGTTTGAAGTTTTCATAACCGCGGACCATCTGAGAGGTGATGGTAATCAAGAGGCGATAGTCGTCGTCGGTGAACTTGCCGGTGACCGACTCGGTAACGCAGAGCACGCCGAAGGGTTTGTGCTCCCGGGTGCCCGTCATGGGAATCAGGATGCAGGAGTCGGTCTTGTAGCGATCCGGCCGCGCGAAGCGGGTATATTCGCTGGCGGTGAAGTCGTCGATGAACAGGGGCGCGTTGGTCTCGTATACGTATTCGGCCAGACTGGATTCGTTTTCGCGCAGGGCCTGGTCCTCGGGAGGACCGACGTCGGCTTCCTGCGCCACCGTCTCCAGGCGATTGCGCGATGAGTTATGCAGCATGATTGTGGCGCGCCCCACTTCCAGACTGCGGCGAATAATTTTCAGGACTTCGTCGAAGAGCCGCTCGATGGAATCCGCTTCCACCAGGGCCTCGGCCACGGCATGCAGGCAGGTAAGATCCGATACGCGCTGTTCCAATTGATCCCTGGATTTTTCCAGGTCGTCCTGAATGCGTCGTCTTTGCAGGGCGATGGCCACTGAGTCCGAAAAGCTTTCAAAAAGTTCCAGGTCGTGTTCGGAGTAGGCCGCGCGATCAATGGTGTTGATCACTTCCAGCACGCCGATACAAACGTCCTTCACAACCAGCGGCACGGCCATGATATTGCGCGTGATCTTGTTGGAGATCTCGTCGACCTTTTTATACAGGCGCGGATCGTTCTGGGCGTCGTTTACGATGATGGAGCGTTTCTCCATGGCGCAAATCCCGGCGATGCCCTGGCCCTGGGGAATGCGAATGCCCGCCAGGATGTTACTATCCTTACCGGAGATGACGTCGAAGTAGAGATCCCCCGTGGCTTCATCCACCAGGAACAAGGATGCGCTCTCCGAGCGAATGACGTTGCGCGCGGAATACAGTACCGCCTGCACCATCTCGTGCAGTTCCCGCGACGAGTTGATCAGGTTTGAAACCTCGAGCACCGTATTCAACGTGTGCTCGGACTTCTTGTTCTTTTGAATGAGGCCCGCGTTTTCCAGAAGCAACAGCAGGCTGCTCTTAAAGTTAAGAAAGATATCCTGGGAATCGATATCGCTCCAGCCGTTCTTCAACAGGATGGAAAACGTAGCGGCGAAGGTCTTGATCAGGGAAACGTCCGCCTCGAAGAAACGATCGAAGTACATGGGTTCGCGCATGACCACGGCGCCGAAATCGCCTTCCTGCAAACCCAGGTAAACGCACAGCACGGGCGCGTCCACTTTCAGGCGCTCGGGATCCGCGCCGCGTAAATTGCCGGCCGAGAGGGTATCTCCGTCGAGCACGGTGCCGTCCGGGCTCAGGACGACGCTGGCGTGTCTTTCAATGCAGTATTCGCAGATGCCCCGGTCGCTCTCCACGTGGGCTTCCCGGCGATACGGTTCCAGGATACCCTGGTCATTATAAAAATAGAAATTACCGGTGCGCGCCTTGATCATGCGCATGGCTTCGTCCAGGGCCAGGTCCAGGACGTACTGGAGCTCCGCGGTTTGCGTGAGGATGATCCGGCCACCCTCGCCCTTTTTCAGCAAAGGCGCGGTGGATTTTGTTTCCCCTTTCCCCGAATTACTCATGCATCAACGCTCTTGCGGTCGGAGCTCACCGCCCCTGACCATGGAAGCCTTCCCCGTCAAACTGGTCGAGCTTTCCTTCTATTTTCGTCACACCCGGGTGGCCGCTCGAACGAATTCCACCAGGCGGGATGTATCATAGAGCTCTATGGGCCGACTGGTGGCGTACTCGGACGCGGCACTGGTAATATCCCCCGTGGTCATGATGATGCCGCGTCCGGCATTGTGACCCTTCATGGCCTCGTGAAACTCACGAACCTGCGCCTCCGATATAGGAGTCATATTATCTCGGATGATGTTTACCAGTATATTCGTTTTACGAAAATTTCGCTTATTGGCATCCTCTTTTTCAGTGGTCAGAGCCCGAATCTTGGAATCGTTCTCCAGGCTCATATTGAGAATCTGCTGCCCCATGGCCGTGAGCACCTGGCGACAGATGCCCTCGAACTGGGTATTGCTCGCAATCATGAAATCCTTGATGGAATCATCCATGCGGAAATCGGAATACTGCTTCAATTTGGCGGGCACGTCCCGGAAGCCGGGCTTCATGGCTTCGATGGCCTCCCAGTTGGAGATGGCGGTATGCATGTCCCGACTTTTTTCCGCCGCCAGGCCCAGCAGGTAGCGCATGTTGATTTCGGTATCACTGCCCCGGGCGACCAGCTTCAGGCCCCGCTCCAGCTCGCTGATGGCGCGAGGATAGGCTTCCATATCGATGAGCACCATGCCCTTGCCCAGCACGGCTTTGACGCGAATGTCCTCATCCTTCTCGGCCTTCTCGAATTCCTTGATGGCCCATTCATTGTCCTGGAGGTACCGCAGGGTGAGGCCCAGAAAATAGTGCGCCACGTGTAAATCGCTCTTCAACTGCACGGCCTTCAACAGCGATGCCCTGGCGTCCTGATACGCGGCCAGGTGGTACTGGGCCTGCCCCAGCAAATTGTGCGAGTCCGCGTGCTTCTCGTTGAGGCTGATGGCCTTGGTGAGAAAATTGATGGCTTTCGCGTGTACGCCGGATCGAAAGAACAACTTACCCAGTTCGTAAAAGTTCTCCCAGTTACGGGGATCCAGGGTAGTGAGAATCAGGTACTCGTTCTTCGCTTCCGTGAAATTGCGGGATTCCAGAAGGGAGCGAGCCAGCCCGCCGCGCACGTGAACTTCGGTTACGTCCGGAGTCCACTTGGCGATTTTCAGGCACTGCCGCAATTCCAGAACGGCCGCGCCGTGATTGCCGAGTTTTTGATATCCTACGGCCAGCAGAAAGCGCGCCTTGAGATTGCGATCGTCCTTCTCGATTAACTTAACGAGTTCGTCGATGGCCGCCTGGATTCGCCCCGACGCCAGCAATTTCTCGATTTCCTCAATCTTGCGGGGCCCGGCCAGGCTCGCGAAGATGTAGTAAGCGCCAACCCCTATGAAAAATATTAATACAACGAGGATAATGTATGTTGTGAGATTGTCCAAAGTAATTACTTTTTGTTAAGATTCCGGCTCTTCATCAAGCAGTTTTAAACTTGACAGTCGCAATTCTTCCTGAATTCTTGCCCATTCTTGCTTTTACGAAGCAGTTCAGCATTGACCCGAACCCGCTCTCACGCGGAGGAACGGTTGCTCAAAATGTTCCTGACTGTTTCTGAAAAGCAACTCCGTATCATCGGTGTCGTCTATCGCCATCCGTTGAATACTGGAAATGGTTATCGATTGAATCAGTTACTGATTCAATTGTCGATGCACGGGGATGTAGCTCAGTTGGGAGAGCGTTTGAATGGCATTCAAAAGGTCAGGGGTTCGATTCCCCTCATCTCCACTTCCCATTCTTTTTGAAATCTTGCTTCTTGAATGCTTGTCTCTCGAATTCATCGAATTCATGTCTTCGGGAAACAAGTCCTTCGCTCGGTTCATCTCTCGAGTGATTCTCAAATCGCTATAGTATACGAAGCGCGCGGTCTTTGAACAGTAATCAGTGATCGGTTCCGGCGGTTTATCCGTTCCGCTATCGTTTTCGATTCCGTATCCTTCCGGCGTTTTCGTCACCCCTGTCTTTTCTTTCCAGTTCCAGATATCTAATTTTACTTATCGATTTTGCTTTGTTTTTCTTTGTTTCGAGCTCCCGGGAGCTCTTTCCCGTCCAAACTTCCGGTCGGGCTCTGTGCGAGCTTCCTTGCCCATGCCCTTTTCGTCTTGCCTTTTTTCTCAGGCCCGGGCTCCCACCGGAACCGGGAAATACCGGGGATTGTACGGGTAAATCATGGAAATTTGTCGGAACTCCGACGAATTTTGGGACCCGATCGCCCTGGGCATGGAGATTGGACTTAATTGGCCCGGCCCGGGGCCGCGGATATGGGTTGCCTCCAGGTCATTTCGGCATTTAGATGGTAAAATGGCGGTCAGGAAAATACTACGAATCGGACACCCGGATCTACGCAAAGTAGCGGAACCGGTGCCGACCAACGAGATTGGCTCGAAGGAAATCAAAAAACTCCTCCGGGACATGTTTGATACCATGGCGGACGCCAATGGCCTGGGACTGGCCGCCCCGCAAGTCGGCGTGCTCAAGCGCATCGTCGTCGTCGGCATCGAGCGCAATGAGCGCTATCCCAACGTCGAAGACGGCATCGAAAAGAAAATTCTCATCAATCCCGAAATCGAAGTCCTCACGGATAAGCAAGAGGGCTTCTGGGAAGGTTGTCTTTCCGTACCCGAAATGCGCGGCTACGTGGAGCGTTCCCGCAAGATTCGGATGAAGTGGTACGATGAAAAAGAAGACTTCCACGATGAGGTCATCGAAGGCTTTGATGCCGTGGTCTACCAGCACGAGTGCGATCACCTGGACGGCGTGCTCTATGTGGATCGCCTGAAGGACCCGCGCATGTTCGGTTTCAATCCCGAACTGGATTCCGCCGAGTCCTCCACCAAGCGCGTCGCGGTTTAAAGGGAGCCCGGCCTTGCCGACCGGAAAATTCATTACTGCGTCCGTGCTTCGCGCGACGACGCTCGTATTCGCAATCATCGTCTGGTCTTTTTTCGCCTCCGCTTGCGCGGGAGACGAGACCGAGCGCATGGGCTCGCGGTTCAATGCCTACCTGAACCGGCTACCGGATCTCAAACCCCTGCCCGCCGACCAGGAGTACGTGCTCCTGGTGGATTATATCGAGGACGCGAAACTGCCCACGCTTCAAGGCGATGGACTTGCCCGCATGTTTCGCCTCACGGAAAAGTACACGCAACAATACCTGGGCTACCGCGTCCGCTTCAAGCTGCGCCGGCGCATCGCCATTGAGCCGTTCTTCCGCGAAAAAAAACCTGACTTTCGCCATCCCGTGCTTTCTTATCCCACCCGGGCCTGGTACATGGACCCCGGCGACCCTCGGCTCGACGAGAAGCTGCTCAAGGTCGTCGGTCACGCTCTCAAGGACAAATCGCCCGCGCTGCTGGCCCGTTACTTCGGTAAGCGCAAGGGCACGCTGACCGACTATCATCGACGCATTGTGACGGAGTTCCGACGCAAACTGAACGGCATCCATGGGGAGCAAGATTCCTCCGGCCGGCCGCTTTTGAACCCGCGCACCGACACGGTTCGCAAGCACTACCTCTCTTTCGCGCACTGGGACAGCATCGCCTACCAGGAAAAGAAGGCGGATTTTTTGATCACCAATACCATCATCGCCGGCCCCGATACCGGCATGCCTATTTACGTCATCAATCGCGGCGGCGTTACCTCCGCGTTCGTTGAAAACAGCGCCCACCGTCCGCTGGGCGGCGTCGGCGTCATGGGCCTCTATCCGTTTCTCTCAAACGGCCCGTTTTTCACGGGCGAACGTGGAACGATGAGCCTTGCGGAAAGTCTGGATGCAATCGCCCTTCTCCTCGTGCATGAACTCGGTCACCTGCTCATGCGCAAGAAAGAGGCCTACGACCTGGAAGGCTCCATTCACGTCGCTCCCCGGGGACTCGACTATCGAGCCTGGGTAAAGGGCATCAAGGCGGCGGGCGATTCGAAAAGCGCCCTCGTGCCCACTCTGAAGAAGTACTGAACCCGCTGAATCGCCCCGGTGTCGCAAGCGCTTCGCCATCCCCTGGGAAGCGCCCATAAAAACTTAAAAACTTCTTGCTCCGCACGAAGGCCGCCTTATGATCTGGACCCCTTGGAACCTGTATAGTGTCGGAGAAAACAAATGACTGAAACGATTAGAAAGGCATCCTTTCGAATTTTGCCCGTACTTTCCATTCTCGCGTTGCTGTTCGCGTGTAAACCCAGCGTTGAATCGGAGATGTCGAAGTGGGCCCTCGGCAAGGAAAATGCCGTAAAGAACATGAGCAAGTGGCCTCGCTTCAAGACTCACATCGAGAAAACCCTCGCCGCCGCCCAGCAAGACTGGAACGCCGCCTTGAAGATCAAGGATGAGGAAAAGAAAGCCGAAGCCATGGCCAAAGCCAACGGCAAGTTGAACAATAAGGTCGTAAAGGGCCTGAACAGCATCAATAAGAAAATCGACGACGTGCGTGATGAGCAACGTAAGTTGAGCAACCTGAAGCGAAAGCACTTCAGCAAACGAAAAAAGATCGCCTACGAGCTCAATGAATCACGTAAGAAGTTGAACGACGCGCTTGCCGCTCTTAACGACGAAACCATTCCCGAGAGCATGGACACCGCCGAGAGCGCCGTGGACCGAGCCAAAGACAAATTGGATAAAGCGGAAAGCTCCCTGAACCGCACGCGCAAGTCCATATCCGGTAAGAAAAAGAAATTCAAGGTCAAAAAGAAAAAGAAGAAAAAGAAGTAAACCAGGGGAGGGTCCCAGGGAGGGGACGGCGTCCCCACCCTGGTTCAGTCAAAGTCGCTGTCGCTGTTTACGCTTTTGCCCGTGGAGCCCGCGGGTGTTGAGCTGTCCCCGTGCAGATCGCACTGATCCCGGGGAACGTACTTGCGCATGAAGATTTCCTTCGCCTTTTCCGGGCAACCGGCGCGGGGCAGCATGCCGGAGTCGCGACAGACATGCACCTTGACCGCGCGGGGCGAAAATCGCAATGAACCCCGGGCACGATAGCCCGAGCCCACGATGGAGCCCCACAGAGGGCCGGCCAGTCCGCTGCCGGTTCCACGCCACATGGAATAGCGTTGATCGTCATAGCCGATCCACACGGCGGCCGCCAGTCCCGGCACGACGCCCACGAACCAGGCGTCCTTGAAATCATTGGTCGTGCCGGTCTTGCCGATAAACTGCGCGCCGCGAAAGCCGCCGCGATACACGCCGCCCCGGCGACCGGAATCACCCATGAGACTGGCCATGACGTGGGCCGCGTCTCCCGGTAGGACGCGTCGACGCGAAGGTACGCGAAAGCCGAACTCATCCTTACCGGCGCCCTGGTGGAGCACCTTGCCGTCCGGCCCGACGATTTTACGAATTAAGTACGGTCGACGAATGACGCCGTTATTGCCGAATGCACTGAAGGCCACGGCCATTTCCAGGGGACTCATTTCCAGTGATCCGATGGCCACGGTCTCGTCATTACGAAAGCGGCGATTGTACACGGCCCGGTTGACGAAGAAAAATTTGCGAAACTGTTCGGAGACGCGACTCATGCCCAGCAATCGCGCGACGCGAATGGCCGGAATGTTCTTGGAATGGGCCAGCGCGCGTCGCACGGAGATCTTACCCTCGTAGACGCCGGTAATGTTCCCGGGCAGCCAGTAGCCCCGCTCACCCCGCCTTTTCTTACGTTTGCGCACGTAGTAAGGCTTGTCCTCGATGAGACTGGAAGCCTTGAGACGTCCGGACTCAATGGCCGCCGAATACACGATGGGCTTGATGGAGCTGCCGGACTGACGCCGCATGTGAATGGCGCGATTCAACTGATTCGCGGATTTGAACTCGGTGCCCCCGTGCAGGAAAAGAATTTCTCCCGTGGCGGGTTTTACGCCCACGGACGCGGTTTGCAGATCGGGCCGTTTTCGCTCGGGATACGGCAAGCCGAACAGCACCGGCCCCAGCGCGGCGTGAGTAAATTCTCGGGCGATGGATTCCCCCAGATCACTCTTGCGGATGATCTTGCCGTCGCGCATGCGCACGGGACGAATCCAGCCGGACACGCGCTTGATGTGGGCGATGGATCGCGCTTGCGCCGCTTTTTGGAGGCTTGCGTTGATGGTGGTTTCCACCCGCAGGCCCGCCCAGAATTTTGGCGATTCGCAGGCGCACGTATTCGGAAACGAAGGGCGCGTCGTTTACGCGATTGCCGAAGATGCTTTCCTCGGGACTGCGATTCATTCCGCGAAACAATGCATTGGCCTGGCCGTCGAAGGCGACCCGGGTCATGCTGGTAAAGTTCTCATCGCGCATCTTGTCGAAGACCGCGCTCATCTTCTTGAAAAGACGATCCGGATTTCGAATGGGCGAATATCGCCTGGGCGCGGAAGGCAGGGAGACCAGCGCCAGCTCTTCGCTGAAGGAAAGGTCCTTGAGTTCCTTATTAAAATAGAAACGCGCGGCGGTCTGCATGCCGTTGGCGCCCCGTCCCAGGTAGACGTGGTTCATGTAGGCCGTAAGGATGTCTTCCTTGGAAAGCTTGCTTTCCAGGTGATACGCCAGGGCCGTTTCGCGCAGCTTACGAACGATGCGCCGGGAACGATCGTTAAGCAGGATCCGCGCCAACTGTTGAGTCAGCGTGGAGCCGCCCTGACTGTACCCGGCCGAAACCACGTTCTTGAGAAACGCACGAAAGATCGACGGCCAGTGTACGCCGCCGTGGGAGAAAAAGTTCTGGTCCTCGACGAAGACGAGCTTATCGCGCAGGGACTTCGGAATTTCATTGAACTTCAAGCTGCCGGTCTTGTTCTGAAAGAGTTCGCCGATGAGCTTGCCGTTTCGATCCACGATGCGATTGGGCTCCACGGGTTTGAGCCGCGCCAGGTAGGAATCCGGATTACCCAGGTACAAAACGGGAAAATTCAGGGATAATAAAATCAGGGGCGGGCCGAGCACCATGCCCAGCAGAACCGCGCCCAGCGCCGGTTTCCAGAATCGCCCCACATCCATGGAAGGCGTAATGGAAGGGCCGACCCAGATCTTACCGGACGAATTGTAAACGGCCCGACTCTTGTCCCGCGTCCAGTACCAGCGAAACCAGGGGAAACGGCCGCCGCTCTTTCGCCGCTGCTTTTCCTTTGCCTTGCGTTCCTCTTCCGCCCGCTCTTGTTCCGATTGCGCGTCCTTGCCGTCCGCGAAGGCGTCGTCGCCCGGGTCCAGGGGCTTTTCCTTCATGCGCAAGCCGGGCTTGCTTTCGCCCGCCTGGCGGGTTTCGGCGCTCACGGCCAATGGCGGCTGTTCTTTTTCGGGAGGAGGCGTCTCCTTCATGGGAGGCGCCGCGGCGGGGGCGGCTTGTTTGGCCGCCGGCTTTTGAGCGGATTCACGGCCTAATCGCTCCAGGCGACCGTCCCGGTTGTCGAAGAAATGCACCTTCCCGCAGTGGGGACATTCGGCGCGATGAATGGTATAAAGGTTCGCGCGAATGGACAGGCGATACTGCTGACCGCAGCTCTTGCAGACGTGCAGGAACTTTCGGATATCTGTGCTGGTTTCGGAACCTTTCATACGCCTTATTAGTATCGTAGCCCGAGTCGAAACGGCCTATAAGGAAATTTTCCGCTGCAGGCCGAAAAAGAGATCCGGCCGGAAAAATCGCTTGTACTTTTTCGGGGGCCCGGAATTATGTCTCAGGGCCGGGGTTTTCAATAGTTGGTTCTATTCGGCCTTCCGTCCGATCCGCCCCCGGGCGGATCGGATAAGTTTTTTCCCCTCATTCAAAGTCAGGCCGCCTCCCGCACCCGGTAGAGACTCAAGACTTCTTCCTTGCCCTTGACCCGCACCTTGCCGATGGGACTGCACGCTCCCCGGGCCGTGTCCGACAAGCCTTCGTAGAACTCGCTGGAAATAATGATGCGCGCGTCCAGCTTGCGGCACATGCCTTCCAACCGGGAAGCCGTATTGACGCTGTCTCCGATTACCGTAAAATCCTTCCGATCCGTGCTGCCGATGGTACCTTGCAGAACCGGGCCATAGTGCATGCCGATACCGTTCTCCAGTGATACGCCGTCCTCGGCCGCCCATTTGCGATTCAGCTCTTCCAGGCTGCGCCGCATGTCCAGCGCCGCGTTCTGGGCCGCGTCGCAGGGATTGTCCAGATCAAGTACACCGCCGAAGACCGCCATGACCGCGTCGCCGATGAACTTGTCCACGACGCCGCCGTGCTCCGTGATGCACTTCACCATGGCGTCGAAGTATTCATTCAGGCGAATGACGATTTCCTCCGGTGAGAACTTTTCGCTGAAGCTGGTGAACCCGCGAATATCGGCAAAGAGTATGACGACGTCTTTTTTATCTCCCGTGAATTCGCTGCCGGCTTTCAGGATGCGCTCCTTGACTTCCTCGGAAACGAATTGTCCGAACAGGCGACTCATGGCGGAACGCTCCTTCTCCTCGGCCAGAATCCGCGTCATGAGACCGCGCGCGAAGTTGGCCAGGATGCCGATGAGAAAACCGATGAAGGCCATCATGGCCGCCTTGAACAAATAGATGGGCGGCTCAACCAGATCCTGTACGACCAGCTCCGGTCCGCGCAACTCGAGAAGGTGCTCTCGATCCAGCATGAAGAGCGCGAAGTACTGAATCCCGGCGGAGACTCCCGCCAACAGCGAAAGCCGCGAATTAAAAGTAAACCCCGCCAGAATGATGAGGAAGACATAGACCAGAACCGGTGGTCCGTTTATGTACGTGGCGGATCCCGACGGCAAGATAAAATGACTCAGTACGAAGATCATACTGGGCACGGTTCCGTACAAGAGCAGAATCACCGCGCCGGCCAGGCCCTTGATCATGTCCTTTCGCGCCAGCCAGTAGACGATGATGGAAAAGGTCCCCGCGTAGGCCGACCAGAGCACGGGCACGAGCATGTTCGGCATGAGCTCGGTTAAATGCATAACCAGCAAAATGATCGCGGAGATGTAGCCGAACATTGAGGCGAAAAAGCTCCCCCGGCGAACGATGCGATTGACTTCCAGATCCACCAGCGCTTGATGTTGCGCCAGTTCATTGCGATTTTCCGCGGCCATATTAATGCTTCGGCCGGTTGGGAAATGGGATTACGAAAAAATCGCCCCGAGGCGATTTAGATGCGTACTTCGAAGGCCAGCGAGCCGGAAGTATCCGCCCCGCGGGTGGCCGTGCGCAGGATCAGGTTGGCATAGGAAAACTGGAGCCGAATCTCCATGTTCCAATAGGCAATCAGCGCCCGGGAATGGATCCGGCGCTTGCCGTAGATCTGAAACGGCGCCGATTCCTGATCCAGCAAGCTCACCACCAGCGGATTCAGGATATTGGCCGAGTTCAAGGGGTTCAAGGATGGATCCAGCACGGCGTTCCACAGCGCGAAGCTCGCCTCCCGGGTGGAGCAGTCCTCGGGAGCAAAATTGCAAACGACGGCGTCGATGCGCGTGGTTACGTCGTGCCGACCGAAATTCAGCGCCAGGCCGGGCCCCATGTTGATTTCGAGAAATCCCAGACGCACGCCGGTCATCAGCTCGAAGGGAACGACGAAATTGCGCGAATCATTCTCAATGCTCGTGCGGGTCTCCAACTTACGAAAGATGGACAGGGCATTGCTCCCGGCCGTAAGATCCAGCGAAGGGTCCACTTGCAGATAGGAATCGGATTCATTGGAACCCCGGGCATTGGTGCGATGCCAGGCATAGGTAACGCCGGTAATGAAACGAACTCCGTTCCACCGGCCCGCTTCGGTGCCCAGGGGATCTACCCAGGGAATACTCAAGCGCGCGCCGATTTCCCGCGAACGTATACGCAGTTTAGCCTTCTTAAAATCACCGGCCGGATCTTCCAGGACGTTGACGGAACCGCTGTCGTCCAGCTTGAGATTGTGAAAGGCGGCGTGGACGCCGATGATGTAGTCCTTTCTCAAGTTGATCAACGAACCGGAGGTCAGCGCGTAAAAGCGCGAAGCCGAGGCGCCGCCCCGGGCCGGAAACAAGATGGGAACATTATTGAAGGACGCGTTGGGGTTGCGGGGCAAATCAAATATAATGGTTTCGCCGTCGACGCTGGGACCGGCACCCGCGTTCAATTGAAAGCCCGCGGCGAATTTCTCGGGCACGTCGAAGCCCAGCGGCATGGCGTTGACGGCATTCAATGCCGCGGAGTTGGCCGAGGCGTTGAGCATGTCCGGAACCAGCTTGTTGTCGGCGGCTACCTGTAAGGCCGGATCCACGCCGCGTCCCGCGCCCGTAATGAAGACTTCCGCGAAAAGGTTGTTCGTGCCCCACAGAATGAGCGCGAACATTGCCAGGACGCGGAGATTATTTCCAGAAGAACAATTCGGATACATTGAACGTTACCCCTCCTCCCAGCATGTTTTCATGGACGAACCAATCCGAGCGACTGTCCGAACCCCGCAAGGTATGCCGCGCGAACCAGACGCTGTAGCGTTGCCACTGACCCGTTACGCGAAAGCCGAAACCGGAAAACTCGATATTGTGAAAACGATACGTACGGACCCTTTCGCTCAAGTCCGATATTTCAGGTTGAGCGCCGAGTCGAACTTCGCCCGGGAAAAGAAAATAAGACGTTGAAACATCCGTTCGTAAAACGGAAGTGTTATAGAAGATATCTCCGCGAATTTTCCAATCGCCCTTGATGGTATAAGCATAACCGAGGGTCGGGCGCACGAAATATTCGAAACCGGAAATGGCCGGAGTCTGATTCCGAGCAAAGTCCGTATCCTCGTAGACGCCGGCGCCGTTAAGGTTGTACCTCCGGGAAATAAAACCAAGCTCCACACGATACGAAAAACCCGACCAGGGTGCCTTGATATCCTGCTCGAAACCCAGCAGATAGGCCAGACCCCGCCGATCCTCAACGGTTTCCCCGAAGGGATGATAACCATAGAGAACTTCATCGGGTTGCTTGAGATGAAACCTGGTCCGCGTCGGCAGGCGAAACTCAGCGCCCGCGAAAAAGCGATAATCCCCGAAGAATGACTTGATGAAACGTCCGGGGTCCGGCTTTTCCGTTTTCCCCTTGCCGGCGGCGTTCTTCTTAATTTCGGCCAGACGCTTTTCCTCGGCCTTGCGTTTTTCTTCCGCTCGACGTTTCTCTTCCGCCTTGCGTTTTTCCTCGGCTCGGCGTTTCTCGTCCGCCTTGCGCTTTTCCTCGGCCCGACGCTTCTCTTCGGCCTTACGCTTTTCCTCGGCCCGACGTTTCTCTTCCGCCTTGCGTTTTTCCTCGGCCCGACGTTTCTCTTCCGCTTTGCGCTTTTCCTCGGCCCGGCGTTTCTCTTCCGCCCGACGGCGCGCCGCGTCCCGACGTTTTTTTTCGGCGGCGCGGCGACGGCCCGCCTCCACCACGGATTCATATTGAATGCGTCGAATGGAGCGCTTGCTGTAGGTGCGAACCCGTCCGCCGACCCGTACTCGAATTACCGTCCGAGTCTGCCCCACAATCTTGCCGTCGACGCGACGACCATTACGCAGGTAGATGAGATCCGCGTGTAGCGAACCGGCGATGAAGAACAAAGCCATCGCGAAAGCGAAAAAAAATCGAGAACCGTATTTCGTTCGAGCACGCATATGAAAAGTTAAGGGCGAATCGCCCATAGACGAAGCCTGTCACGGACCGCTTCGATTTCCAGAAAAAAACGATTCCGAGATGATTTATTTTGCCGGGAGGCCCAAGAGACGCGCGCCATTGGTATAGTAGATCTTCTTGAGTACCGCATCCGGCAAACCCAGGCCGTGAATCTTCCAGAAGCCCTTCCGGGGCTTGTGCGGCGGATGATAATCGAAATACTCGTCCGTCGTCTCCAGGAAGCGCCAGTAGATGCGCGCCTTGCCCATGTCGGGTTGCCCGTCCATGCCGAACATGATCCGATCCTGATACTTAAGAAAGAACGCCCGTGCCGCGCGAGGCTGGCGACCCAGTTCGTCAATGCGCTGCGCGGTATCCAGCCAGACATTGGGATGGTCCTCCAAAAGCTTCTCCGCCCGCTTGAGATCATGGGCGAATTCTCCGAAGTGCACCGCAATGAAGCGCACATCGCGCCGCTTCGCGAAAAGGCGATCCCGCTGGGCCATGACCTCGTCGAAGGACGGCAGATCCGCGCCATGGAACGACCAGCCCGGGCGGCGGGCCAGCTCTCCAAAACGCTCGTTCCGAGAGTCGATGGGATAAAAGAAAGGCAATGGATCGGCGGTATGAATGGCGATGACCATTTTGTACTTCGCGCAGACGTCCCAGACGGGATCCAGACGGGGATCATCCAGCGTAACCAGCTTCTTATTGCGGTCCCTGACGATGAGGCCGTAGTTTTTCCAGAGCTTCACGCCTTTCGCGCCGGCCCTGGCCATTTCCTCCAGGTCCCGGGCCATGGCTTGCCCGAAGTCGTCGGTCTCGGCCACGCGTTTCCAGTTGAAGGTTGGAAAATGCAATACCCGTTCAGAGGGAAACTTCGCGCGAATCTTCTTATAGTCGGCCAGGGTGGCCGTGCGCGCCGCGAGATTTATGAAGTACTTGATCCGCAGCTTGTCCATGTCTTGTTCGAAATTCTCGCCGGTATGGCGAAAGGTATGACCGTGAATTTCGATGGTGTCGAATTTGGGTTTCTCGGGGATCGTGCTGCTGACCGGCTTCATCAAGGTCCGGGGCTTGAAGGCCCGCATGGCGATGAACTCCTGCGCGGGCGTGTCGGTGGATCCGGGCGGAACGCCGAAACCCAGGTGCCAGAAAACGGACTGCGCGGTCCACAGGCGCACGGACTGGAAACTCCACGCCAGCAGCAGGGGCCAGGTTACGAGCATGAAGACGATGATGATCTTTTTGAAGCGGGCCATGAACTTTCGTGAACCTTGCGACTATTGATCCGCGGGCGGCGCGACGTTCGCGGCCGGGTCTCCGCCGGCTTCGTTTAAGAGTTGCGCCATTTCAGGTTCCGCGCGCAGAACCGCTTCCTTCAACTCGGCGAAGAGCTCCGGCTTCACGGCGATGCCCTTTTGGGTAGGCTTGAATTCGCCGGTATTCTTATCCGTGTACCAGATGCGCAGGTTCAAGTAACGACGTCCCTTGAACTCGGTGATTTCCACGCGGATGATTTCGCCGCCGCCCTTATCGATATCTTGAATGATGGCCATCAGGGACAAAGCCCGGGGGCCGGCACCGGGGGCAAGGCGATTTTTTGATTGACGCGGCCCTGGAATGCCATATACTATACAGGGTATAGTAACCACGCGGGCGAGGCCTCCATGACTGAAACCACCATCTCCGAAACCAATCGTCGACTGGTCCATCGCATCAACCGTATCCAGGGCCAACTGGAAGCCATCAAGAAAGGCCTGGAAAAAAACGAGTCGAAAGACTGTACGCGTACTATGCAACTACTCAAGGCCGCCAATCACGCCATGAAGAAGTTCGGGGAAGCCTACATCGCCGAGCACATGGCGGAATGCCTGAGCCGCGGCAAGGCGCCCGACGAAATGGAAAAGGAAATGAAGGCCGTCATCAGTTCCGCCTTCAGCATGTAGAACCTCTAACGCATACTATGAGGCATGCAAGGCTTCGCGCCGGCGCATGAGCACTCACCGTTTGGGCGGCAACCCCAGGATCGTTCGCGCCGTTCCCCATACTATTCCGCCTTCGGGTAATACTCCGTGCATGAGCCGGGCCAGGCCGAACGCAATCGCCGTGAGCGAAACCGTCAAGAGTACGACTTCCTGGCCCAGGAAGGTTTGCTCCAGTCCCCGCAAAATCCAGGTGTGAAAAATATAAACGAAGAAGCTCAAGCCGGCGCCCAGGGTAATCGCCCGCGCAAGGCGCGGATACCGCTCCAGCCATGCGCGAATCCGCCCGTCGAAAACGTAAAACAGCGCCCATACGCATAACGCGTAGACCAGTACGGTATGGCGATTGAAATGATTGTAGTAATCCGGTACCGGGTTCACGTAAGAACGATAAACGTATTCACACGTCATCGCCGCGAAGGCGACCAGGGCCGCGGCCCCGATCAAAGCTCGAAGAACGGGCCCGGGTTTGCGAACCGAGCTGGATGTCGTTTCGCGCCGCGCCCACAGCATGCCCGCGTAGAAATAGAAGATCCAGAAAACGAACAGGGAGTTGTGCCAGTGGGGCGTGGGCAAACCCAGTTGGAAAAACAAATACTGGGCGGGCTGGGTCAGCAACAAATGAGCAAGCAGCAGGACCACGCCCAGCGGTCGACGTAGCCCGGTCTGCGCCGCGGCGAACAACAAGGGAAACAGAACATAGCACTGAAGAATAATTACGAAGAAGTAGAAATGATAGTCCGCCGTGCCGCGCAAAAGACCGGCCAGGATTTCCCCGGGTCCGCGCCCCAGGGCGATGAAAATTGCCAGGCTCCAGAACAAATAGGGTAAGGCGATTTTCCAGGCACGCTCGCGAAAGAAAGAGAAGGGCATCCCGTCGACCGACGCGTACTTGCGCGCAAGGCCGTAGCCCGAAAGCATCACGAAAATCGGCACGCTGAAGCGCGCCAGCTGATTCAAGAGCACGGCCAGGAAATCATTGTAGGCGAATTCATGACGTGCCAGGAAACCCCGTTCACCCGCGCCCGTCGCGTGAATGATCATCACGGCGACAATCGCCAGAACACGCAATAGATCGGCCGCGGGACGGGACACGCTTTATTCCACGCAACACATGCTACCGGTGGATTACTTCTCCGGCGGTAAAAGCAGATCCGCCTTCGGGACGGACTTTCCGTCCAGCGCGCGATGAATCAACGCCCGCAGACTCTCGGGCGTGGGCGAATAGGAAGCCAGGAAAGCGCCGGCTTTCGGTACGCTGAACTTGAAGAAGGGATTGCCGGAGTAAATGGCGGCGGTCAGGGGCCCGGCCGTGGATTTCGCCGAAGCGGCGTCCAGTTTGGCGACGAGCCTATTCCAGGCCGCGCGATCGCGCTGATACAGTTCCACGACCCAGGCCTCATGGGCGGGACGTTTCTTCAACAGGCCCGCCAGGCGCGAAGGAGTGCCGAGTGGCCGGACATGCTTCGCGGGGACACCCAGCGCCAGGGCTTCCTTGCGCACGCGAATGGAACGATAAAAGACCTTCACGTCGCGGCGAAGATCAAAATCGCCTTTGGCGCCCTTTTTGAAGCCCGCGAAGGGCTTACGCAGGGAGGAGACCGACGCCATGGAAACCATGCGATTAAGGCTGGAGCCTTTCTTTTCATAAGCTTCGTTCAGCGCCTTGTAGCTACTCTCAAATCCGGCGCGCTTCAATTCAAAGTATTCGCTCAGCCGATCATATTCCGGATGCTTAGCCTGGTGCTTGTAAAAAAGGCCGCGGCGCAGCTTGAGCGAAATCTGACGCTCCACGGCGCGATCCAGATCCTTCACGGACAGTTCGCCGCTCTTGAAGCCGGCCAGCAAGGCGCCGTACATTTCATCCGAGATTTCCCCCAGACTGGTAAGCAGGATGATATCCGCGCCCGCGCGAAAGGCTTGCTTCACGGCCCGGGTACGCGTGTATCGCTTGGAGATGGCGTACATCTCCATGGCGTCGGTCATGATCAAACCCTTGAAGCCCATCTTCTTGCGCAGCAGATCCTTCAGGATCTTGGGACTGAGCGTGGCCGGGTATTCGTCGTCCAGTTGCTTGTACAGGATATGGGCGCTCATGACGATTTCCGCGCCCTCGGCGATGGCCTTGCGAAACGGCGCCAGCTCGGTTTTTTCAAGCAGGGCCGGATCCCGACTGATGCGCGGCAGAGCCAGGTGACTGTCCACGTTCGTGTCTCCGTGGCCGGGGAAGTGCTTGATGGTGGGAATGGATCCGGACGCGCGAATGCCGGCGGCCAGGGCGGAACCCATCTTCGTCACGCGCTCCACGTCGCTTCCGAAGGAACGCGTATTAATCACGGGGTTGGCGGGGTTATTGTTTACATCCAGCACCGGCGAAAGTACGAGATTGATGCCCACCTGATTGAGTTCGTATCCGGTTACGAAACCCACGTCCCGGGCCAGGTCTTCCCGACCGGTCTGCCCCAGCGCCATGGCACCCGGGAACTGCACGGTGGCGTCGGCGCCCACGCGCTTAACGCGACCGCTTTCTTGATCCGTGCTGATGAAGAGCGGAATGCCGGTGGTTTTCACCGCAAGCTCCTGCATGCCCTGGTTTAATTTCTCGAGCCCCGCGCGATTGGACATATTCTTGGCGAACAGAATCACGCCGCCCACGTAATGCTTCTCAATTTCGCGGCGAATGGACTTGTTCAACGTAGAGCCGGGCATGCCCACGTGAATCAATTGGCCGACCTTTTGTTCCAGGCTCATGCGCGCGACGATGCGCGCCGGCAGGGAGGCCATCAGGTCCTCGCGCTGCTTTTTCTGATAGTAAGGATAAATAACGAAGGGGAAGAGCAGGACGCCGGCGCACAAAGCGAAAATCACGCCCAGGATCATAAAGCGATTCTTCATGGGCGTCATATGCATCGCCTGGACTCACCGGTCAAGCGATAGCCGCCGGTCCGACCCGGCTGAGGGACGCGTTGAGCGCTTAATATGCGCTCAAGAGACGCGCTTAATGGGTATGATGCGCTCGGAGATTTTGATGCGCAGGGTCTTTTTCTTGAAATAGGACATGGGCTCGGGACGCAAGCGCGCGAGATTCAGTTCCAGGATCTGGCCGTCCGTCAGACCGCCTTCCAGGTTGAGTCTCACCAGGCGCGTCTTGCGATACGATCCCTTGCCGTTGCAGGCCGGACAGTGCGTATTGGAACCCCGGCAATCCGGGCACAGGGTTCGCGTGACGACGGGGATGCGCACGATGATGGACGCGTTCATTTCCCGGGGAAACAGGGGCAGCTCCACATCGTAGTCGATCTTTAGATGCACCTTGCGATCCCGACTGCTGTATTTTTTTCGCAACAGCCCGCGCCGCGCCAGGTCGGCCACGTTGCCCGGATACACCAGGCGCGAAATGGGAATCTGGTCCGCCGCTTGCGCGCGGGGCGGGCCCTGGTGGTCGCGCATGGCCGATCGAATGAAACGAAGGTAACTGGGATTGTACAGGTTCCGCGAGCCGTCATTGCTCAGAACCTTGTAGGCATTGTAGATTTCCAGGAACTTGAGACCATCGCCTCCGGCGCGATCCGGATGGTGGCGCTTGGCCAGGTCTCGAAAGCGACGCTTGATTTCGTCTCGGGTCACATCGATGGACAGGCCCAGGACCGCGTAGTGGTCCACGAAGACCCGTCCATCATTTGTAACCGATGTTTGCAAGCGGAGAACGTTCGGCTACTTGCTGCCGAGAATCCTTTCAATTTCGCGCGCCTTGCGCTGGGCGGCGCCCCGGGCATTCCAATCGATGCGACGCAGGGTCAGTTTCAACAGGCGCAGATATTCGCGAGTAATGCTGATGCGTTGCGCGGGATCACGGACGTATACGATGCGGACTTTCTTCTTACCGCCGTCGACCGTGATCTCCTCGGTCTTGTCCCGCACATAGCGCACGGGCACCTTGACGAGCTTGCCGTCCACTTCCTTGTCTTCCTGGACCACTCGCCCGTCCTTGTCCGTGGGAAAGCGAAAGGTGAACGTGCCGCCCTGACCGGAGGACAGGACTTCCTTTACGAAGAGGTTCAAGGGCTTGGTGCCGCTGTCGCGATCCTCGGGCTTCATCTTCAGACATTCGTCCACGTCGATGCTGATTTTCTTATCTTCGCGCTTTACGCCGATGCCCGGGATGATGCTGGCATCAGCGCCCAGGGTCTTGATGATTGTATAACCGGTGCCCAGCTTGGTGCGTTTCTGCTCGAAAAGGAAGTTCTGAACCTTGCCGTCGTTGGTCCAGCGCACATAGGCGTTTTGAGTGAAATAGAATCGCGTGCGGCGTCCGTAATAGGATTGGCGATCCGAGGTCAAGGGCACGATGGTCCAACCGGTCTTCTTATCAATTCGAAACATTTTACAGCTGAGCGCCGTGGGGTCCCCGCCTTCGGCGACGGAGCACGGATCATCCAGCAGATCCCGGTAATAAGTTTGAATATCCGCCTGGACCGCCGCGATTTCGCGTTCGAGGCCCAGCAAGACACATTGCTGGCGGTCATTGGGATTCTTAACCCGGGAGAATTCGTCCGTAGACCAAAGCAGGGCCGGTGAACCCAGGAGTAAAATCGCCATCCCGGTTATGATAAACGGGCGCGCCTGGAAGATTGACATTATCCTTTTCATATTTGAATCCTTAAAGCGGACGGAACCCGGGGTCTGCCCTCCCCCATCCGGTTTCTATGATCTTCGGAATTTAAAACAATAAAAATTACCGCCTCGATTTTTCATTGTCTTTTCTAATTGCCTTTTTGACGGGGTATTATCCAATTATCCTCCATAATGCGGAATCCGGACCCGATACTAGTCCTGACGGGCTGAAGTCGGCTTCAGAAATAGAGAAACTCGGATCGAGCACTTATAATTAGCCTGAAGTTCACCCGAAAGTAAAGAAGTAATTCCGCGGAGCGGAAGACTGGAAACAAATAAGAAGATAATCTGAACGGATAATCGCTGGAATCATATGGAAATAAACGTAGATAAGAAAGATAGCTACATTTTGTTTCAACTTGAGGGGAGCCTGGACATCTACACGTCTCTGGACTTAAAGGCCGCTCTGGAAGATCACGTTAAGGACGACGCTCCGGACGTTGTCATTGATATGGAAAAGCTGACCTATATCGATTCAAGCGGTATCGGAATTCTGATCAAAGCCCTGAACTATGTGCAGGGTCTGAATGGAAAACTCTGCGTGGCCAATCTCAAGCCCGCCATTGAAAAAGTTTTCAAGGTCAGCGGTCTGACTTCCTACTTCGAGATTCTGACCACGGACGAGTTCAAGCAGCGTTACCCCTGATATCCGCCCCGGATATCGTATCTTCACATCGCTTTTACTTCATTTTGACGGCCGTTATGCGCCCTTCCGGGCCGCAAGTAAACTGCAAGGGCCGTCAACATACGGTCCTGAATAGCTTCAAGTGTCGGAACTCCGACAAATTCGGCGCTGAACCAGTTGTTACGGCCCGCGTGGGCTGCCCCGTGAGCGTTATTGGCCGGCGGATTTGCGAATTACGGGGCCCGAGGGGTCGGTCATGCGCAGTTCGGTCGGCGGAGTGCGGCTCACGAAGGCATCCCAAACGGCAAAGTAGGTTTCACCCGGGGAAGGCAGCAGTCGAATCTTGAGCGATCGCCCCATGGCCGCTTCCCGATCCACGGGCACCGCAATGGGAGAGACCAGATAGGTTCCGCCGCCCTGGTAGAGCGTTTTCAGAACTCGGCCGTTGACGATAATTTCCAGCCAGTGCACCTTATTTATACCGGTATCACGGGTGCCGCGATAATAGAGCATATCGTCGGAAGTCCGACACTCCTCCGATTCCAGATACGGTCGGTGACTCTGTAGGGGGCGGTACGTGGCAAAATCCAGATATAAGAAGACGCGCCCGGCCCCGGGAGCCGCCAGGTGGAACTCCAGACCACGAGGATCGATCAATTCCGCCACATGATCCCGCATCCTGACCGGGCAATCGGGCATGACGATCAGGTTCCGACCGCGTGCCCAGATTGCCAGTTCTCGAGAAGTGATGCAGCGGCGATTTCCAATGGCCTTGTCCTCCGGGCGCTGAAGACAACCCCTGGAGCCGGGTCGGGGAAAATTCACCCGTGTCGGAACTCCGACATCATAGATGATTTCCGACCCGGAAACGGTTTGGGAGTGCAGAGCCTCGGTGCAACCGGCCAGAAAGGGGGTCGCGCCCAAAAGCAAGCCCCCCAGCAGAAAAGCCGCCAGGCGGGCGCGCCGTGCGCCGGCCAAAAATCGCCATTGGTGAACCATATTTTCATTGTCGGCTGAAATGCGCGAAAAGATCGTAACGGCTCTACGAACCGCGAGGAATCGGTGCATATAATCCACGATCTTGAAAAATTCGAGGCCCCCTGGGAGTCCTCGGTCATCACGCTGGGAGTCTTCGACGGCATGCATCGGGGACACCAGGCGCTGGTAAATCGCCTGCAGAAGCGGAGTCGGCGCAATAATCGCGCGCGGCTGCTGGTGACCTATCATCCCCACCCCGATCTGGTCCTGGGCAAGCGCAAGTCCCTGCGCGGCGTCGAGCTGTTTACCTACGAGGAAAAGCTGGCCCTGCTCCAGCGCTTCGATCTGGACGCGGCCGTGTTTCTTTCCTTCACGCCCGAACTGGCTCGCATGACGGCGTTGCGTTATCTCAAGGAAATCCTGATCGGTAAGCTTCGCGCGAGCCACATCATCATCGGTTACGATCAATGCTTCGGGCGTGGTCGCAAGGGCAACTTCGACTTTCTCAAGAAGATGAGCCATCGCTACGACTACAAGGTCGAGCGCATCGGCGCGGTGAAGAATCGCGGGAAGCTGGTTTCCAGTTCGCTGATTCGCGGGCTCTTGAATGAAGGCGATATCAAGACGGCCAATCGCCTTTTTGATCACGAGTTCTTCCTGACCGGTACGGTGGTGCGCGGCTTTCAACGCGGCGCCGATCTGGGTTTTCCCACGGCGAACCTGGAAGTGCCGGAAACAAAGCTGGTCCCGGCGGACGGGGTCTATACGGCCATCGCCGAGTGGGGCGCCAGGCGATTTCGCGCCATGGTAAACATCGGCAGCAAGCCTACGTTCGGTCGTGAGAATCGCACCATCGAAGCCCATCTCCTGGATTTCAACGAGAACCTCTACGGCGAACAACTGCGTCTCTACTTCAAGGCGCGCCTGCGCGATGAGCAAAAGTTCGATGGGCCCGAAGCCCTGGTGGAACAGCTCAAGAAAGATCGCGAAAAAGCGGCGAAGCTGAAACTAAAGCTCTGAATCCGCGCCCGTCCATTGCGCGGCCATGGTGATCCGTTCAGCGAATTTTCATAATCCAGACCACGCTCATGGCCTTGACTCGCACTTCGCCGATCCCGTTCGAAGTGGAAGTCAACGTGGAAATAGCGCCGCTCTGATCCACCGTACGATTGCCCGGAGTCGCCACCGCGGCCGCGTCGCTCTCGGCGAAGCGAAAGTTGGTCACGCCGTACGGGAATATGGTGGCCGTGACGGGATTCCCCCCGTACCACAGGACGGTGGGCGTGGAATGCGTGTGACGCCAGTCCAATGTCACGTCATGAGTATGGGCCAGATTGGCGTCGGTTTGACCAGCGCCGCTGACGGTATCTCCGCGCAGGTGCATGCGGGCGACCGAACCCTGCCCCGGACTGTTCGCGCCCGAGGCATGGCCGTTTAGATTGGGAACAACCTGGCCGTTGTAAGGCGAAAGGGAATCGTTCAGCACCTGCCCATTGCACTCCACCCAGCGACCGCCGGCAACGAGAGCCGGCGTACCCGATTGCGATTTATGCCAGGCGATGATCGTTCCCACGGGAACGACATTGGCGAAATTATGATTCAGCTCCGACGACGAAACCACCTCTCCGGAAGCGAAACGATACAGATCCCCGTCCAGCGTACCCGCCACCACGGCGACGGTCCCCGCGGCCAGCGCGAATCCAAGTCCCTTGACGATGCCGTCTCGAAAAAGAGTTACAAGCCTATTCAAAATTTTCAACCGGGCGAGCACATGCCGGCTCCTTCCACGATACTATCGCATAACCGCGAAAAAGCAACGACAAAAACGCCCGGGTATTTTAATTCATAATCAGGAAACCATGTTCAATCGCTCTTGAATAAGAAGACCGTCACGCAGGGCGCCCGCGTCGTGCGTGCGAATATAGTCGACGCCTTGTTCGGCCGCGAAGAGCTCCGCCGCGAGAGTCGCCGCTCCCCGCTCATCCACCGCGCGCTCGGTTACCGCGCCGAGAAAGGACTTACGTGAAACCGAGATGAGCACGGGCAGGTCGAACTCTTTCTTGAGTGAGGCGATTTCGCGCAGCACCGTCAGGGAAGTCTCCGCGTTGGTCCCCAGAAAAAAGCCCATGCCCGGATCCAGGATCAATCGCTCCCGGGCAATGCCCGCCTCGGTCAACCGCGCGATTCTTTCCTCGAAGAATTCGCGGACGCGCTTCAGGATTTCACCCGGCGGGACATCACTACGATCGGCCGGTCCGCTCGCCTGGATCGAATGCATGACCACCAGCCGGCAATCGCCGCGAGCCAAATCGCCGTAAATGGAAGGCTCCGGAAAGCCCTGTATATCGTTGAGATATTCCACGCCTTGCGTCAGGGCGTATCGCTGCACCTCGGGCTGGTAGCTGTCGACGCTGACGGGCACGTTTCGGGTCTTCAGTTCCCGGATGACCGGCTCGATGCGGCGGATTTCCTCCTCGGGTGTGACCCGACTGGAGTCCGGATGGCTGGAGGCCGGCCCCAGATCCAGCACGTCCGCCCCCCGCTGTCGGAGTTCCGACGCATGCCGCAGGGCTTGCTCCGGTTCCAGATACTTCCCGCCGTCGGAGAAGGAATCCTCGGTCAGGTTCAATATTCCAAAGATCACGGGTCGCACTCCGTGAGAGTTTTCATGGTTTCGGGGTCGTCAAGGATTCCTGTGTCGGAGTTCCGACAATGGGCTTGAAATAATTTGCCTTCCCGGGCGATTTTACCAGCATGGTGTCGGAATTCCGACAAAGAGGACGGCAAAATGCCCTATTACGACTATCAATGCGATGATTGCCGGGGAATCACTCAGGTAAAGGCCAGTATGAGCGAACACGCGGCAGGGCTGGAAGTGGCGTGCGGTGAATGCGAATCCACGCAAACGAAGCAGGTCTTTAAGGCCATGGCATTCGTTAATTCGGGAGCGGCCGGCGCAACGAAAGAGTTCCGACCTCCGGAAGGCCCCTGTAGCAACGCCTGCGCCTGTTACAATTAATCGCGCTTCTAGATCTAGTTATCCAATTCAGACTCACCAGTTCAGGCTCACTCATGAAAATCACGCCGTCGGAGTTCCGACAATGACAGAAATCCCGCAAACCGTCCTCCGTGCGGCCGCCGAACGCATGGCGACCCTGGAAGCCATCATCCCCGCCCTCGGACACATGCTGCTGAACATGCAGCAGGGCGACCTCGGCATCTCGACCAAGACCAATGATATGGACCTGGTAACCCGGGCGGACGTTGCCAGTGAAGAGATGATCCTCAATCACATCCGGAAGGCCTTTCCCGGAGACAAGATCCTGGCCGAGGAGAGCGCCACCGTCGGAACTCGGACAAAAGCGGATGATGAATTCACCTGGATCATCGATCCCGTGGACGGAACCATTAACTATGCTCACGGGTTGCCCCTGTTCGGCGTGTGTTTTGGATTGATGTACGGCAATACGCCCGTGGCCGGCACGGTGGATTGTCCGGCCCTGGGCGATACTTATCGCGCGGTGCTCGGGCAAGGCGCCACGAAGAACGGCGCGCCCATCTCCGTATCTTCGCAGACGGATCTTTCGCGGGCTTTGATTGTGACGGGCTTTCCGTACAATCGCGTGGAGATCATGTCGGAACTCATGCAGGCCTTGCAGGGCGTCATGCTGAACGCTCGCGGTATCCGCCGCACGGGCGTGGCCAGCGTGGACTTTTGCTGGCTGGCCGAGGGGCGCTTCGACGGATACTATGAAATGAATCTCGCGCCCTGGGATACTTGCGCGGGGGGCGTCATCGCCCAGGAGGCCGGCGGGCGCATCACGGACCTGGACGGACTACCCTTTGATCCCTTTCGGCGAGTCTTCGTAACCAGCAACGGCCGGTTGCACGAACGCCTGCTGGAAGTATTGACTCCCTTGAAAGCCGTCGCCCCGCCCGCGAAGTAATCAGGGCGATTATCCGAGCAAGTTAAGGCGATGCCCGCGAAGGAGAACTCCATGGCCAAAAAAGCAGCAAAAAAATCCGCCGCGAAAACGGCGAAGAAGCAATCCGGGAAAAAGTCCGCGACGAAAGCGATCAGCAAGAAAACGACTTCGAAGAAGTCGACCGCCGCGAAAGGAGCAGCAAGCAAGGCGACTTCAAGGAAAGTCGCCGTTAAAAAGACGGGAAAAAAAGGAAGTACAATCGCCGTGGACTTTGACGGCGTGCTGCACGGATATTCCAAGGGCTTCGGCGACGGCACGATCTATGACCCCCCGGTTCCCGGCGCGCGTGAGGCCATGGAAGAGCTGCAAGCGGCGGGCTACAAGCTCTACATCTACAGTACCCGTTCCAACAAGATTTATCGTAAGAAGGACGATCCGGATCAAAACGAGGCGATGAAGGCCTGGCTGGAAAAGCACTCCATCCCCTTCGACCGTATCTGGAGTTTCGGCAAGCCCATGGCCGACATCTACCTGGACGATCGGGCCATCGGTTTTCGCGGCGATTGGAAAAAGACGGTTAAGGAGATTTACGGCTTCAAAACCTGGCTCCAACAAAAAACTTGACGATGATCGGCGCGTTTCCGTAATTGACGCAGGCTCGCATACTACGCTTATGTTCGCGCGCATTTCCACAATTTTCCTCCTGACGACTATCATAGGCCTGATGCCTATGTCCGCGGCCATCCATGATGTTGTACATCATATGGATCAAGGCCGGGAACATACGACAGAATGCCTCGAATCGTCCGGTGAATCCGGTGAATTGCACGCAAGCATTCACGCGCAGCATGCGTATTGCCCGTACCATACGCCGAATCAGTTGAGACTGACCGCGGAACCCGCACGAAATGAGGG
>CAZGYS010000012.1:11776-26785 GCA_964530305.1 uncultured Leptospiraceae bacterium | reverse complement strand
CCTTCGACGCGGGCGCGGTGGACTACATTGCCCGCCCCTTTAATCAGGCCGAACTACTGGCGCGGGTCAAGACCCATCTGGAGCTCAAGCGAACCCGAGAGAACCTCCAGGCGGCGCTCACCGTCCTCAAGCGGGACCTGGGTCACGCCCGGGAGCGCCAGCAGAATATTCTGCCGGCCGAACTGGAACGCGTACGCGATTTGAACATTGAGGCGCGCTACCTGCCCGTGGTGGAGGTGGGCGGCGATATCTACGACGTGGTGGAACTCAAGCCGGGGATCGTCCGCGTCTTCCTGGCCGACGCCCAGGGACACGGCGTCGGCGCGGCGCTCATAACCATGGCCATCAAGGGTGAATACGAAACCCTGAAGACCTTCATCGAGGGGCCGGCCCATGTACTTAACTTTTTGAACGAGAGCTTTCTGCGTAAGTTCGGAGACCTGGAGTCCTTCTTTACCTGCGTCATCGCCGACGTGGATCTTCATCGCGGACGCATCATGTACGCGGGCGCGGGTCATCCCAATCAGTTGTTGCTGCGCGCGGACGGCAAACTCGAATCCCTGGAGAATACGGGCGCCTTCATCGGACTGACGGCGGACGGACACTACGAACAAAAGGAGTTCGAGTTCGCCCGGGGCGATAAGCTCTTTCTGTATTCCGACGGCATCCTGGAGGAAATGGGAGAGGACCAGGACCACGGCAAGATCTTCGGCGAAAAACGACTGCGGGACATCCTCTTGAAACGCAACGACGCGTCTCTCCGGGACATCGTGAACCGCGTCATCGGCGATCTCTACGCCTACCTGGGCGCGGGGGACAGACAGGATGATCTGACCTTCATCGGCCTGGAACGAAAATGATTCGAACGCCGGGAGAATAAACCAGCATGCTTGACGGGGACAATGCCGCCATCGTGGCGCTCGTGGGCGGAACGCCGGATACCCTGTCCGTGCTTTCGCGCTTTCTGGCCCGCGAAGGCTACGGCGTGCGCCCCCTGCACTCCACCTCCGATATCCTGGACGCCCTTCGCCGCGAACCGCCGGATCTTATCTTGTTGGACGTATCGCCCCGTCCGGGGGACGCCGGATTCATCGCCTCCAATGCCGTCACGTCGGGCGCGGGCATATCCGAGGCCGCCTTCACCCTGTGCCGCGAACTCAAGGCGGACGAAACCCTGTCCGGCATCCCGGTGATCTTTCTGACGCCCCGGGAGGACAATCGCGACGTCCTGCGCGCCTTCGAAGCCGGCGCCGCCGACTATATCACCCGGCCCTTTCAACCGCCGGAGCTGGTGGCCCGCGTACGCGCCCACGTTCGCCTGCGCCAACAGGGCGAACACCTTCGGCGGGTGAACGAGAACCAGCGTAAGCTCTTCGCGGTCATCGCCCATGACCTGCGCAATCCCTTCTCCGGCCTGCTGGCTTTTCCGTCCTTGATTGCCGACGGTTTCGAAATGCCGCCCGACGAACTGAAACGCACGGCGGCCCAGGCCCGGGACCGCGGCGGGCGCGTGCTGGATCTGCTGCAGAACCTGCTTCAATGGGCGCGCCTTCAGATGGATCAGGTGGAGTTTTCGCCGACCATGGTCAAGGCGACGGATCTCGTCGCGGAAACCTTCAAGCTGGCCGCCTATCACGCCGAGGCCAAGGGCGTCCAGTTGGACAACCAGGTGGCGGACGACTTTCGCGTTCGCGCGGACGCCCGCATGCTCCAGACCATCCTGCGCAATCTCATTTCCAACGGCATCAAGTACGCGAAGGCCGGCGGTCGGGTCACGGTATACGCCCAGGCGGATGAAAGCGGCGCGAGCATCCGGGTCCGAGACGACGGCATCGGAATGTCCCCGCGGCGCCTGAGCGAAGTCCTGCGCGCCGGCTCACCCGGCCCGGGCGATTCGGTGCGCGGCACGGCCGACGAATCCGGCACCGGCATGGGGCTCGTGCTGTGCCGCTTGTTCGCCGAGCGACACGGCGGCGAATTGCGCGGTCGCAGTGAACCGGACCAGGGCAGTGAGTTTGAGGTGTGGTTCAGAGCGTAAAGGGAACCGCAAGGGCGATTGGGAGTCATGGCTAATATTCTAATCATAGACGACGACAAAATCATGGCGGAGATCATCGCGCGCATCGCCGGAGGCGAAGGCCACACGGTACGCATGGAGCACGACCTGGAGAATGCCCGGGAAGCCCTGCGGGCGGGACCGGAGAACGGCGGCGGCGATTGGGATCTCGTTTTTCTGGACATTCACCTGCCCGACGGCAACAGCTTGACGGATTTTCTACCGGAGCTGCGCGGCATCACGGACGGGCCGGAGATCATCATGATCACCAGCTCCGACGATCCCGACGGGGCGGAAATCGCCCTGAAAAACGGTGCCTGGGACTACATCCTGAAACCGGCCACGCCCCGGGACCTGCAACTGTCCCTGCAAAGGGCGTTGCAGTATCGCGGCGAAAAGCAATCCGCGGCGCCCATGGCCCTGCGCCGCGAAGGCATCATCGGCGAAAGCCCCGCCCTGCGCGAATGCCTGGATCAAGTGGCCCGGGCCGCGGCGGGTACGGCGCCGGTGCTCATCACGGGCGAAACCGGCACGGGCAAGGAGCTGCTTTCCCGGGCCGTGCACATCAACTCATCCCGCGCCCAGGGACCCTATGTGATCGTGGATTGCGCTTCGCTGCCGGAGACCCTAGCCGAGGCGATGCTCTTCGGTCACAAAAAGGGGGCGTTCACCGGCGCGGACAGGGACCGGACGGGTCTCATCAGGGAAGCCCATGGCGGCACCCTGGTCCTGGACGAAATCGGCGAACTGCCTCCGGCCCTGCAAAAGAACTTTCTACGGGTGCTGGAGACCCGGCGTTTTCGCCCCCTGGGCGAAGGCAAGGAAGTGGAAAGCGACTTTCGCCTGGTGGCGGCGACCAATCGCGATCCCGCGGCCATGGTGGAGGCGGGCGATTTTCGCCGAGACCTGCTGCATCGTATTCGCTCCCTGCATATTCACATCCCGCCCCTGCGCGAACGCACGGACGATATTCGCGAACTGACCGTGCACCACCTGGACGCGCTGAGCGAAAGAGCCGGAACCGAAAGCCGGGGTTTTTCGCCGGACTTCATCGAAGCCCTGCGCAAGCACCAGTGGCCCGGCAATGTACGCGAACTGGTGCGGGCCCTGGAGCATGCCTGGTCGGCCGCGCGGGGCAAGGGGACCTTGTTCGCCATGCATCTACCGGTGGAGATTCGCGTCAGCACGGCCCGCGCGGGAATCGCCGCGAAAGTCGGTTCCCCGAATACCTCGGGAGACTCGCAAGCCTCCGGAGATTCGCAAGGCGACGACACGTCGCCGACCGCGGATGGGCCCTCCCCCGCCGACTCGCCTGCCCCGGCTTTCGGCGACTCCATGCCCTCGTTCAAGGAATTCCGCGAAGAGGTCATGGCCCGTGAGGAACACCGCTATTTTACGGAACTGATGCGACGCACGGAACGCAACATCGGCGAAGCCCAGAATATCGCCGATGTGAGTCGCACGCGCCTCTACGAACTCCTCAAGAAGCACGGCCTCTCCCGGGGCGACTGAATCGCATCGAAACCTTAGCCTCTTAACTTAAAGCAGCCGCGCTCGCGCCGGCGCGATTCCTCTTTTTCCGGACGAATCCAATTCCTACGGACGCGTCGACTTTTTGCCCGGTCCGACGCCCGCGAATGTTAGCGAACCGTTCATGCGCAATGCGCCGCGCGTTAGGTTCATGTTGGGCTTTTTCACTTCTTGTATGGAATGGCTATTCGCATCAGCCGGCACGACCATTGCTAGGGGATACGCTATAGAGCACGATATTACAACATTAACCGCTATCAATATATTGGAGGGCCGCGAAATGAAGGACATACTTATCGTAGACGATTCGGAATTGATCCGTAACGCGCTGGAACTCATTCTCTCCCACGAGGGTTTCAGCGTCACGGCGGCGGAGAACGCGGAAGAGGCCCTGGGAATTCTTCGCGAACGCATTTTCGACCTGGGCATTTTCGACGTGAACATGCCCGGTAAGAACGGCGTGGAATTGACTCAAGAAGTCATGGGTCTACCGGAAACGGGAGGCATGCGCGTGATCATGCTTTCGTCCGAGACGGATCATGGAATCATCTCAAGCGCCGTGAAAGCGGGAGCGGCGGCCTGGGTGGGTAAGCCGTTTCGTAAGCAACAGCTGCTGGAAGTCATTGCCATGCTGCAACGGGATTCGTAAAATCGCGGGCGCCGCATGAGTCGACGGCTATTCGTCCGCGCCTTCCGTCTTGCCTGGTTCAGCCTTACCCTTGAAGAATCGCAACAGGCCCGGTAGGATTTTTAATTTTTTTTTTCGAGGAAATCCCGGATACGCTTTTCCGTGGCGGCGTCGGTACCCATGAAATTCACGGCAACGCGATGACTGCCGGCCTTGCCGATGGGGGTGCTGCGAATTACGCGCGCATTGACCGTTACCGAGCCGGTGGAGCCGGGCATGCGCAGCGTCAGGAGCACGATGGTGCCGGCTTGCAGGGCGCCGTTATGGCGAAAGAGCAAACCGTTCTGGCTCAGATTCTCCGACTCCGCCGAGGGGGACATGGAGGGCATGACTTCCACGGCGAATTTTGAGCTGACCCGCGGGTATTTTCTACGTTCATCTTGTTCCGACACGTGGTTCTCCGGGTCCGTCATTTTCCCCGGCACCGGCGGATTTGTCCATTTTTTTGTCGCCCTTCGCGGGTGACTCTTATTAATGACTCGCGGAGTTCATCATGCAGGTACCAGAATTAATCGACCGGGCGTGGCAAGACTACGGGGACGAGCGCGCCATCGTGGATTGCGGGGACGCGGCCGCCTATGTTTCCACGAATCGAGTCTACCAGCTTCTGCTGGAGGACGAAACGTATGTGTTTGCCAAGGTATCTTCATATGGTTCATACTTTCTGTTCCGGGAGGATCACGACCGCATTCATCGCTGGCGCGGGATGCTCAAGGGAACTCGCTGGGAGAATTTCCTGGCCGACGCGCTGACCCGGGACGGCCGCTTGCATACCTATTACGACGACAATGTCTGGGTGATCTTTTATCAGGCCCTGGAAGTCAAATCGCGCATGCCTCGCATTCTGGAGGAGAACCAGATCACGAATCTAGCGCGGGAGATGGCGGAATTTCATCGAGCCTGCCTCGAGTGCATGCCGGACATTCCACTGACCTCCAAGTCCATCAAGTCCGACATGATCAATCTTCTGGATTTACTGAGCGAAGGTAATTCGCGCGGGCGCTTTCCCCTCACGGGAGAAGAGCTGGATTCACTCAAGAGCGAAACCCATGATTTCTTGACGAAACTGGATGAACTGGAATACGATTACCGCCCGAAAATTCCCTTGCTCATCGATTGGAACCTGGGGAACTTCTCCGTGGAGTTCGAGGGCGAGGATTTCAAGCTGTTCAGTCGCTGGGACTATGACTGGTTTCGCATTGAGCCCCGCGTGCTGGATTTTTACTTCTGCAGTCGGGTCTGTTCCAGCGTCGGCGATAAAACCGAGTTCAGCTATTTTCCCGGCACCTTGATGGAACCGCGCTTTCGCCTTTTTTTGAAAGCCTATGTGGACGTCATGCCCCTGGAGAAGGAAGACATCCTGCTCATGCGCGAATCGTTTCGCTTCTTTATCTTAAATTACGTCATCCGCGAAGGCGAACACTTCTTCGTCCCCAAAATCTGCGCGCGCCTTCAAAAGGAAGCCGTGAACACCTACCTGCCCGAACTGGGGCGATTGGATTTTTCGGAACTATACAGCTTCGCCAAAAGTTAGCGGCCGAATATCGTCTCGGAGTATCGCGACGCGAATTTAAGGTGGGGGTACATAACAGCCATAAAATTTGGCCTGTTTTTTATCATTGATTTCCCGGCGATTCCATGATACAATGCGCCCCCATCGCCGCCGCGCAACCGCTCCACGATCCCACCCAGTCGGGTGCGGTCAAACTTGTACAGCTTACACGAGGCCTCGCCCACCCGGGTGGGATCCGATGTAAGGCGGGATTATTTGAGACGTTTTTTCAGGAAGGCGATGGCCGCCGTCATGGTGTGGTAGTTGAAGACCTTGGCCGTGGCGTGGCCCCGGGGGATTTCGCGCAGAACAAAAGGGACGCCGGCTTTCTTGAGGGCGCCCGCCATGCGACGCGATTGATGCACGGGCACGACCCAATCGCCGCGACCGTGGAAAAGGAAGACGGGCGGATCATCGCTGCTGACGTGGGTAATGGGCGAAGCCAGTTTATACTTACGAGCATGCTTGTGCTTGCCGCCTCCAATGAGTCGCCGAATGGCACCCACGGCCGGGAAGCGCCGCAGATCCGTGGGCGCGGCTCCGGCCACGACGGCCTTGATGCGCGAATCGGGATCGCCCCGGCGAACACGCCCTTCCAAACCGTCGCGCGGACTGGTCAGCCCCGCAAGCAGTGCCAGATGAGCGCCGGCCGAATAACCGAAAACACCGATCCTGTCGGGCGAAGTCTTGAAGCTACGGGCATTGACCTTCAACCATCGCACCGCGGCTTTCACATCATGCAAGGGGGTGGGGAAAGTGTGCTTCGGCGTGAGGCTGTATTCGATATTCACGGTCGTGAAACCGGCGTCCGCCAGGCGCACGGCGATGTTCTTCATGCGACGACGATCGCCCCGAGCCCAACTGCCGCCGTGAATGGTGATCACCGCCGGGAACGGTCCCGCTCCCCGGGGCACGTATACATTGGCCAGTAAACCCTTGCGTGCTTTGGAATAGACCAGATCTCGCCGGACGTCGTAACGAGTACCTTCACCGGAGGGTTTATCACCCGCCCGAACCTGCTCCGAGACCGCTGCGCCCGCGGCCGCGGCCAGTAGTACAACGGCGAATTTTTTAAGGATGGATTTTCCGTTTCGGAATAAACTCCCGCGTTCCCTCGTTCTGCCGTTCACCCGTTGCACCGTCCTAAGTCATAATGGATTCGCATACATTAGTAGGAATAATACCTGAAGAGCGAATCAGCAACTCAAAATTGGCGCGCTGGGTATTTCCGGAAAGCACCAGTGCCGTATCAATGCCGAATTTATTGGCGCCCAGAATGTCCGTGCCCAGCGTATCTCCCACCATGAGCACGTCCTGTTTGCGAATATCGGGAATCGCCGCCCGCACCCGGGCGTAGGCGAAGGAAAAAATCTGGGTATCCGGCTTGCCGAAGCGATACAGGGTCTTGCGCACGATGGGCTCGATCATGTTCGCCAGGCTGCCTACGGCGATGGCCACTTCATTGCCCCGGACCGGATACGTGATATCGGTATTGGCCACGATGACCGGGATATTCACCCGCCGCACGATGTTCACGGCCTTATTCAAATCCGCGAACCAGTCGAAACCCTCGTCGTCCATGAGCACCAGCGCCCGCAGGGATTCCAGGTCCTCCACCTCGGCGATGGGCACCGCCTCCAGACCGGCCGATTCGATGTAGTACGCGGCGCCGTGCTTGCCCAGATAGGCGACGCTGCCGGACTTCATCCGCGCCGCCAGGAACTCCTGCGTGAGCATGCCCGAGGAAATATTCTTCTCCGCCGGGATCAAGTCCCCGTGTTCGGGATGGCGATAGGCCTTGGCCATGCGCTCGGGCGAACGCGAAGCGTCATTGGTAATGACGTAGAATTCCTTGCCCTCCCGGGCCAGCCGCGCCAGAACATCGGGCACGCCGTCGATGATACCGCTGGAGTTTTTCAAAACTCCGTAGGCGTCGAAGAAAATGACGCGATACTGGGATGCGATTTTCGAGAATGATTCCAGGTTATCCACATCTTATTAGAACAAATGCCTCCCATTCCGCGCAAGGATTTTATGAACGATTTTTCCGAACGGAAACGGCCGGCTCCGGCGAATTGGACTTGTTGTATTCGTCCAACATGCTAAAAGAAGTATTCGTCATCGCGGGGCTCCCCGAAGCCGATGAACGACGACCATTCCCAATTAAATCGTAACAAATCTTCCCATGACCCGCGGTTTCAGCAGTTTACCTTCTCTTCTTTTCAAAGGTCCGCTCAGCCGTTTATGCGCCGCCTCCCTTTGCTTCCTCTGTCTACTCCAGTTCCATCCAACCAACTCCGTCCGGGCCGAGGGAGTATTACCCCGCTATGATCTGGACTCTCTGATTTATTTGAGTGAATGTATCATCGCCGGGGAAGTGCGGGAACCCTGGTCGGCCGGAAAAGACGGGGCGATTTTGCTCCAGGTCCGTGAAGTCCTTCGAGCCCCGGGAAGCAATGGGAAAAGCAAGAGCGCAAGCAAGCAGGGAATGGAAGCAAGCAAGGGCGATTGCCGGCGGGGGAAAACCATCGCCGTGTACGGTCTGGGCGACTATCGCGGTCGGCCGGAGTCGCAGGCCTTTCACGGACACCCCCGGGATCGACGCCGAGGCGAAAGCGTTCTACTTTTCCTCCATAAGTTGCCGGAAGAGGGCGTTCACGCACCCTGGCGACCGGTACCCTCCGGAGTCCGCGTGCTCTGGGGCGAACGCTACTACGCCTTCGAACAGTTTCGCAATCCCGGCCCGTACATTTTGACCGCCCATAGAGCATCGGCCGTGAAATATCTGGAATATCGCAAGCGCTTGAAAGCGGCCCTGAAGCGAAATCGCGCGCTGCGCAAACTGTTGTCCGGCGCGGCCCGAGCCAGGAATGATCGGCTCTTCGATTATTTGAGAAGCCGCATTCGCCGTCCCCGCGCCGCGGGCCCCCTGAACATCAATCACCGAGATCGCATCGCCGAAGGCATCTGTCGCGCCGTGGCCGTCCGGGACGAACCGGCCCTCATTGCCCGGGCGTTGCGCTTGAGACCCGACTACCATTGTTCGGACGTCTTGATTCGCGGGCTCATCACGCCGCGAGGACGAGATTTCGTCCTCCAACGCTTGAGTCGCCCGAATCTCACGCCGACCGAAAGACGACGCTGGTCCCGCATCGCCGAGTTTCTGGGGGATGATTATTATTCGCGCTATGTATTTACCGCGTCCGGCGGCACGTTCACGGACAGCCGCCGGGGCGACAACGGACGCTTCGTCACGCGCATGGCGTCGCTGGCCCTGCGCCGTGTCGGTAATCCCATCATCAGCGATTCGCTGACGCGGGTCATGGCGTCTTTCTCCCGAGGGCGAAGCAAAACGCGCGCGCCGGTACGCGCGGATACCGCCCGGGCCCTGGCGATTCTGCGCAAGCTTCATGACAAAACGAAAAGTTCCGTCCGCAGGTTCTATCTACAGGAATTCATCTGTCGCGCATCGCCCTCGGCGTGTCGTAATCTCACGGGCAGCAAGCGTCCCGTGCTTTCGCTGGTGGGTCACGTGCACGGCGGAGTCAATACCACCGCTCGCCCCGGCGCGAACTTTACCCTGGATCGACGCTTGCGCGCCAACGAACTGGTGTTGGAATATCGCCTGGTGTTTTTTTCGCCGCCGGACGCCCGAACACGCGTCAGCGTCATTCTCGCCAGCGCCGACGGTCGTCACACTCATCGCCTGCCCATGAGCGCCGTTACGCCGGCGGGTGACACCGCCGCGGGCGCCACCCGAGTTCGCTTGCCTCGTAATCTGCGCGCCGGCGAATATCGTGTTTACATCCGCGTCACCCGGAACAGTCGCGCGGCGGGACCGGCGCATCCGGCGTCCTTCGTGCGAGCCCGGGATCTTTCGCTGGCGGATTTTCCGAACACCGGGCGTTAACCGGCGGATATCCGGTTTCAGTGAATCACGAAGGCGCCGATATTGGATTCGGGTCCGGGACCGGCGGGCCTGTCCACGCGCCACCAACCGAGCACTTTCTTGAACAACGGTTGTTTGACTTTCAGCCCGGCGGCGGTAAAAACATTGCCTTGATATGCTTGCGCGTAGCGAACTCGCAGATAATAAGTTCCCGCCGCGTCGGGTACGCGAATCTTGAAATAGACACGCACCCAGCGAGCATCGCCGGGATTATCCTCCGCGGGCGCGGCAACGGAACTACCGGGATTCACCACCATCAGGGGCCCGCCGCTGCGTTGCTTACCGTTCCAGACGGAAACCTGGGCTTGCTTTTCTCCGCCCAGGCCCACGATGACCTGGTTCACGGCATTGCCGCAGGAAATACAATCATGCAGGACGTCCATGGATACGCGATACACGCCGCCCCGCTCCGCATCCAGAATATTACCGCCGTCCATAATACTGACATTACGAATCTTGAAACGAAAGCCGGGTTTGGGCCCACCGAAGTCTTCCGTAAACTCGGAGGGAATTCGCTCCATCCCCGAGGCGAAAACCGCGGCGCCCATGAATGCGGCGGCGATCAGAACTCCGGATAAAAGATAGGTCGTGATTCTAGTTGGTTTCATTTGAGGGCGTCTCCCGGCAAGGTTTCGCGTATCGGACGATTCGCGCTTCCGGTCGGTTCATGAAAAACACGACTCCCCGGGCGGGATTTATGCTTGGCCGCCGTCCCGATTACCGGTTACATCGCCTGAATGAGCTCCCGCCTCGGCCCAGCCTTTGTCCGCGCTCTCACCTTGAGCCTGGCGGCCGCTATGGTTTTCCAATGCGGGCCCACCAATCAGGCCGTCACGCCGGCGGGGGAAAAGCGCTGGCGGGAAATGAAGTATCTGGATAAACGCGTCGGCCGGGGACCCGTGGACTTTCCCGCCGGCTTTATGAGCGTTCAGGGGCGGGACAATACGATTCTGGTCTGGAACATGGACTCCCGCGATTTTGAATACTTCGAAGACGCTCGAAACGCCGCGGACATCGCCGACATTCTGGCCCGGGCCCGCGCCGCGGACTTTCAATCCCTGGTGATTCGAGTGAACGGGCGGCTTCGAAAAAGCATCCCACTGGCGACTACGCCCAAAAAATGAACGTGTTCAAAATCTTCTCCTTGCAAACACTTCGTGCAACCATATTTTTGAACACATTCAAAAAAGTCTCGTCCAAGGAATAGATACGGAGGACCGCCATGAAAACCTTGAGGAGAATCCCGAGGAAGACCGAGAACGAAACCGGGCAAATCGCCCGCGCGCGTAAGCCGAACCACGCCGCAATCACGGCCGAGGCATTCCGCGGCGAACTGGTGCGTTACTATTCGGAAGCCGGGCCCGACTACGCCGCCTGGAGCCCTAATTACAATATGCACTTCGGTTACTACGGCCGGGGCATGAATCCCCTGCGCCTGGAACCCATGCTGGATCGCATGAGCCGAGAAGTCCTGGAGCGACTGGGCCAGGCCGTCAACGGACAACTGCTGGACGCGGGCTGCGGAGTGGGCACGGCGGCGCGCTTCGCGGCTCGGGAATTCAATGCCCGCGTCACCGGCATCAGCATCGTGCCCTGGCAAATCGAAAAAGCCCGGGCTCTGACGGACGCGCAAGGCATGGGCGAACGCACGCGTTTCATCCAGGCCGACTACACGCGCATGCCTTTTCCCCGGGAGACTTTTGAGGGCGTCTATGCCATGGAAAGCGCTTGTTACGCGCCCGGTTACAATAAACGCCCGCTGCTGCGCGAGATGTATCGCGTATTGAAACCCTGCGGACGCGTGGTTATCGCGGACGGTTTTTTGAAACATCGGCGACCCATGCATCGCTGGTTCAAGAAAGTTTACGATCTGGTCTGCCGCTGCTGGTCGCTGGACACCTTCGCCGCGCGGGACGATTTTCTGGCCGCCATGAAAGCCGAAGGCTTCCGCAATATTCGCGTGGAGGACATCAGCTGGAACGTGGCGCCGTCGGCCGCCTTCGTGCCCTGGACGGTCGTGCGGTTTCTGTGCCGTGAACTGTTTCGCGGCGGTCGGCGCTTGACCGAAAAAAGACGTAACAATGTTATCGCTCCGCTCATGGGCCTCATCCTGGGCGCGGCACGAAAACGTTTCGGATACTACATCGTCACCGCGGAAAAATAAACGAGCACGACGACGGCCGGCCTGGCGCCGGTCGTCCCGCGAAATCGCGATGGACGCATTTTCCTGGGAAGGCCATGATGCCCCATGTCCCAATGGCGGTTTACCTCCAAACGCCTGGTAATTGCCGGCTCGCGTTCCAGTGGGCAAACCCGCGTGGCCACCGCGGTGCTGATAGGCCTGCTCGGATTTTTTATTCTGGGCTCCATGGTTCTTGCTCTCGAAGCCATACCCTTCGAGAGCAAGGGCCGCACGGGCGTCACCATCAACATTGCGCTCAACTGCCTGCTGGTGATCCTGGCGGCCCTGACCATTCGGACCGTCGTAAGATTACTGCGTCCGCCGGCGCTCGGCACCGTGATTGAAATCAATTACCATGGCCTGCTCATTACCAGGGGCGATCTTGAAATTTACCATGTGGAACGAAGCGAAATCGATCACATCGCGGTGATTGAACATCGCTATGTAGTCTGGAAGTATCGGAGGCGCCGCCCTTCCAAACGGGTAATAAAGTATCGGCGCCATTTATATTTACGCAAGCGCGACCGGGGTTTCATATGGCTCAAGGATTTCGGCCGGCCCGAGGCATGTACCCGCGCGGCGGAAAAGCTCAGCGCCATCCTGGGCATGCCCATCGAGGAAAGAGTTCGGGAGCCGCTGATTCGCCCGAACTTTCGCCGGCGCCCGCGAAAGGTACGCACGCCCGTTATCGCGCCGGCGGCCCCGGAACCCGGCCCGCTGGTCTTCGCGGACTGGGCGAATTCCGGTCCCATGGTTTCAATGGGACACAAGTTCCGATGGTCCTCGCTGATGGGGGATCTCATCCCCATGCTAATCATCGCGGCTCTCTGGTACGGCGTTCACTTCCACCTCCACGATTTTTTTCCCGACATCAGCGGCGCTCCTCTAACCTTTCTACGTTTTATCGCCGGTTTGTGCTCCGTGCCGCTGCTTATATATTACCTGCGCTACGGGTACGGAAATCTGGTTCGAAATGCCCGGCGGATGGAAATCGCCCTGGACGCGAACGGCCTGACGGTCACCGAACGCGTGCCCTTCCTGCCGGCGTTTCTGGAACGTTCCGTTCGCATGCCCCGGGAATGGTTTCGCGGAATTCACGTGAATCGCCATGTGGGCGGCGTCTTCAGTTTGTCCATAACAGGCCGCCTTGAATTCCCCACCGGATACAGGGCCGAGCGACGCATGCGAAAGAAACTCAAGAAAATGAAGCTCGAACCGCCCTTCCGACGCCACCCCTTGCTTACGCCCCGGGACGCCGGGGTCTTCGAAATCTGGCGCGCGCCCTTGTACGCCGATCCCGACCTGGACCCGTTGGTCCGGGATCTGGCCTTCGCGGAAAGGTATCTCGGCGCGCATCTCAAGGCGTCAGGCCGGGGCCTATAAATCCACTGGACGAATCTCCGGGCGCGATCCATCAAGACTCATGAAAGACTGGAAACGCGAAGGCGACGCCATTCATATCATTAAGCAACCCCGCATGGGTTGCGCGTACTTTTTCATCGGCATCCTGGGCCTGCTCATCACGCTCGGTGCTTCCCTCTTCCTGCTTGCGGAAGGAACGACCGAGGGGTTCTCCAGGGCCATGCTCTACGGCGGACTGGTGCTGATGTTCGGGCTGGTTTTTCTGCTGGGCGGCATAGGCGGACGAAAGTTCAACTTCAAGTCCTTCGTGGAAATTCAGGAAACCGAGATTCGCTTTCGCAAGCTGGAAAAGGACCAGCCCCATCGCATGGACATGGGCGAAATCGAACACATTGCCTGCATCAAGGTCATGAAAAGTCACGGCAGCGGCGAAAATTCGCGCAGTTATCCCACGTATCAGATCTTTCTGCGCAAGCGCGACGGCGCCTACTTCTGGCTGGATACGTTTCGAGACAAGCAACACTTCGTGGACGCGCTGGACATGGTCTACGATTTCCTGGGCCTGGAGGTTCGGGACCGCACGGGCTTTGAGCAAAATCGCCCCGCGACGAAAAGCTACGAGCCCTTCCCCCGCCCGGAAGTCACCAACCATTCGAAGTACATCTCCATCGAACGCAACGGCACGGGTACTCACGCGGGCATTCGCGTACCCCGGGATTTCATGACGAGCCTATTGAAAGTGCTGGTATTCGGTCTATTCCTGGGCGTGCCGGGCGTCATCGCGTACGGCGTCTTCGCGGACGCGGGCGACGGCGTGTTTGCCTGGATCATGATGATTTTCGTGGGCTCGTTCGTTTTTGTCTTCGTCAGTCTGGTGCTGGTAATCATGCTCATGACCATTCGCCGGTTCGAATTGGAAATCGCCTCCGGCAAACTGCTCATCCACCAGCGCTTTCCCCTGCTTGTGAGCTTCTTGAATCGTACGTCCGAAGTCGCCGCCGGCATGATTCGCTCCATTCGCGTGAATCGCCTGGACGACGGACACTTTTCCCTCTCGGTGGCGGTGGATAAAAACTACAAGGAATCCGTGCACGGCTCCACGCTGGCGCGCTTGATGCTCATGCTGGGGGCCTTCTCCAAACCGGGCACTCAGATTCCCGAGAAGAATCGCGAAGTGATCAATCTCTGGGAAATTCCCGGTTACCAGGCCGAAGACGCCGGTGCCAATTACATGGACCTGCTCTTCCTGGAGAAACTACTCCAAGATCAATTGGGTGTGCGCGAAGACGGGTGAGCCGCCGGCATCGGGACAATACTGTTCGCGTCACGCGCGGCCAACAGGGTATCGTCGCGAAACTCTCGCAGACGGCCTTTGGTCTGCTGGTGCTTCTGGGCGTTTGTTGTTACTACGTCTATTTCTTCAAGCCGGGCGATGAGCCGTTTTTTCTCTTTTGGTTTTTGCTTTTCGGTCTGGCCTGCCTCCATTTCTCCCTGTATCAACTCTTCGGGCAAGTCCATGAGACCATGGAAATCACCAGGGAAGAGATTCGTTTTCTGAACAAGAAAGAGGAGCCAATGTACGGGTTGGCATTACGCAATATCCGGCATTTCTTTATTATTGATACGGTCGATTATAAACGCAAGGGTGAACCGCGCTACTTGCTGTACGCCCGCCCCGAAGAGGGACCGC
>CAZGYS010000012.1:0-11744 GCA_964530305.1 uncultured Leptospiraceae bacterium | reverse complement strand
ACCGTCCGCGAAATCTCCGAAACCGCGGAAAGCTTGCATGCCCTGACCGGTAAGGCCATGCGAGATCATGGGGACTTGAAATTGAACCGGAAAGAAACCGCGGCAACGCATTCGTCCGCCGCGTTCGACATGCCGACCGATACGAGAGGCATCCGACGCGAAAACGGAGAGCCGCGGCTTGAAAGCAGGGATTCGATCACGCGAGCTTGCTTCAACTTCCTGAGTTTCGCGGCGGCAACCGGCTTCATGTATCTGTTTCAACGCTTCCTCGGGGACGGTTCGGGGATTTTCCATTGGATCTTCAAGCTTGCTTTTCTGTTACTCACGTTGAGCTCCGTGCGCTCCCTGTTTACTTTAGTATTAAAATCAAGCAGACGGCTGGAGTTGAGATTAGGGACGAAACAACTAACCCTTGGGGCGTTCTTCTCGATTATTCCCGGTGTTCTCAATCATCGCGCAAGTATCCCTCTGCACCGGATCAAGTCGGCGGGGATCTACCGAAATGAGCAGGGCAATCTTGTCCTGGGAGCCGTGGTGGACGAGGACCTCAAACCAATGGTCGCGGGCGGCTTCCTCAGAATATTTTATTCATTGATCCCGATGAATAAAATATCAGAGGAAGCCATTCATATAGCGGTTCTCCATTCCGGACCGGATGCACCTTTCAAAATCCGAGAGTCCGAGTTAAAGAATATGCGAGCCATGGAGATACTGATACGGGAAGCATTGCGTAGCCCCGATTCATTTTAAGTCTTGACCCGAGGGCCCCGCGCGAATCCCTGCAAGGATGCTGAATCGCCGGATGCTTTTGAGTCTATACCAGCCCGCGGGAATCCTGGGCGCCGTGTTGGCGCTGGGGATCTGGATCCCCGCGTTTTTCATCAAGGGCGGCTACCTCCTGGGCAACAAGGTCTTCACGGGTTATCCGGCCGTGCTGCATTCGGAGCAGATCTTCGCGCTGTTTGTCTTGCCGTTGCTGACTTTTTTCATTCTGCGGGCACCGACTTTTTCCGGTGACCGAGAATCGCCGGAGGCGAAGGGCGGCGTGCCCATGTATTTGCTGATTGGCCAGGCCCTGATGATTCCTTTGTCCTTCGCGCCCGAGCGCATGCCCTTTCATCTGGTCTTCGCGGCCTGCGCCCTGGGGCTGTTTGCTTTCGCCTACAACCAGGCCAAAACCCGCGCGAACATGGGCGCGGTGGACGTCACGGCCCTGCTTCTGGGTACCGCGCTCTTCCTGCAGGCCGCCGCCACCCTGCTGCTGTTGTTTACGCCCTCGGCGGCGCAGGGGGGCGGGCTGCATCGCCTGGGGCGATTGATTCTCTTCTACGGCGTCATGCCGCCGGCTCTAGCCGGACTGGGCATGAGCGTTCGAGCAACCCCGGAAGACAAAGGCGATAAAATTCGCGCCTATGTTCTTCTGGCCGTCTTCGCGGGGACCTTCGTCTGGGACCTGATCGCGCTGTTGCTGTTTCGCGATCGCCCTTCGTTGGCGGGGGAGCTGCTGCGCCTGCTTACTTTCGCTTTCCTGCTGCCGCGATTTTTTCCGCTTCGAGCCTGGGCGTCCCGGGGCGCGCGGGGTTTCCTCGTGCTCGGGGCGTTGCTGCTGACTCTGGCGGGCCTGGGGGGACATCTGTTCGACAGCGTCCACGGCGTTCACCTGGCGCATTTGTATTTCGTGGGGGGCATCGGCCTGTTGCTGGTTATGTCGGGAGACGGTTTCGCCTGGGCGCGTGGGGAGGAAACTTTCAGGCGCGCGGGCTGGACCATCGCCGTGCTGTTTATCGTCGCGGCGTTGACGCGAGCCACGGCGCACTTCTGGCCGCGTATTTTCTATTCGCATCTGTTGTACGCGGCGGTTTTGCAAATGGCGGCGCTGGCCGCCTGGTTGTTCGTATTGTTGAAGCGGCGCGATTCAGGCGAAACCAGATCGCCGGTTTAGCCGCCGGCTTATGAAGAGACGCTCGCACCCTGGCGAGGATCGCCGTGGAACACATAGCGATCCCGGCCGGCTTCCTTGGCCTTATACAAAGCCATGTCGGCGTTGCGCAGCAGGGCCTCGGGCGTCGTTTCCGGACCGGGCACCGCCGCGGCGATTCCCAGGCTGATGGTGACCACTTCAGCCACGTCGGACGCGGGATGGGCCAGTTGCTTATCACGCACGGCGCGATTCATTTTAACGGCGACGGCTTCGGCTTGCTCGGGTTCGCAATCGGGCAGAATCAAGACGAACTCTTCGCCTCCGTATCGCGCCAGCATGCCGGTCTCTCCATAGTCCACCGTATCCAGGGCGTCGGCCACCATCTTGAGGCAGACGTCTCCCTCCTGGTGACCCAGGGTATCATTGTATTGCTTGAAATAGTCCACGTCCAGCATGAACAAACAGAGGGACTTATTCAGACGGGCGCATTCCCACCACTGCCGTACCAGTTGAATTTCGAAGTAGCGATGATTGCGTAGTCCGGTGAGGCCGTCGGTGATGGATTCATTGTGCCACAGATCATTGGCCAGGCGCAGGACCTCATTGAGTTCGCGTAGTTCCCGTTCACGTTCCTTGCGAAGCATCAATTCCTTGCGCAGGGTCAGGGCGGAACGAATGCGCGCCAACAGTTCAACGGTTCGAAAGGGACGAGCAACAAAATCCATGGCTCCCGCCTCGAAGGCTTCGGTCAGAATCTTGTCGTTCTGCATGGCGGTGACGATAATGACGGGAATGTCCTGGTAGCGGGAATCCTGCTTCATGCGCCGGCAGGCTTCGGCGCCGTCCATGCCGTTCATGCGATAGTCCATGATGACCAGGTCCACCGTGGATTCCCCGTGCTCGTTGACGGTCTGTTCCAACTGGACCAACGCGTCCGATCCGTGTCGGGCATAGTGAAGGTCCGTGTATCCGGCGCCTCCCAGAATAGCGGCCAGCAGCTTGCGCTGCGCGAATGAATCATCGACTATGAGGATCTTCATAATGGGGGAATACCAGGCCCTCCGCTCCGTTCCGCCTTGTTTGACGAATAAAATACCCGCTGTCCGGCCGTAAACCGCCTTCCAGACGCGCTTTAACTGTACGCTAACAGCGGGGCACCGATCCATATTCCCGATCACCGGTCGGCTACCCGTACGCGTACGAGTGCTCTTTCCGCGGCGACGTGATGGGCCGGCCGGTTTGTGATTGCCCGTTTTTCGAACGCGCTTCCATCTTGCTTATGGCTGGAATCGTCCATGGTGTCTACATTAAACCGCGCCGGGCCAATGAAAGAGGCCTGCCCAAGTCCCTGGTGGAATCAGTCCGTCTGAGTTCCCATGGCGCCGAGGGCGATTACAATCGCTACCGCACCGAGCGCCTCAAGGGCGATCCGGACCAGGCCGTGCTGGTAATGCCCATGGAGACCATTCTGGCCCTCAATGAGGAGTTCTGGCCCGTCAAACCGGGCGATCTGGGGGAGAACATCACGACGGCCGAAATCGAGTACGAATCCTTTGCACCCGGTAGCCGCTGGCGATTCGGCGACTCCGAACTGGTCATCACCAAAGCCTGCGAGCCCTGTCGCAATCTATACAAGCTGTCCTACGTCGACGCCATCTACGGTCCGGAATTCCTGAAAACCCTGGTGGATCGGCGGGGCTGGTACGCCCGGGTCACGGAACCGGGAACCGTGTCCGTGGGCGATTCCATCGAAGCCCTGTGAGGCGATTTTACTAAGTGAGTTATGAGTGACGGGAGGGAGCCCTCTCAGAGACTGACCCTACATGAATCCCCTGACATCCACCGCGGGGGGCGCGCCTTATCAGGACGCGGCTCCCGGGAGCGATACCTCACGATTTCGAAGCCTGACCCTGTTTCTGGCTGTTTTTACTTTCCTGACCATGGCCATGGGTCCTCTGGTTCGCGCGGAGGACGCGGGACTGGCTTGTCCCGATTGGCCCCTTTGCTTCGGCTACGTTCTACCGCCGGCCGAATATCGCATCTGGCTGGAAGTAGGTCACCGCTACCTGGCCATGATTCTGGGGTTTATCGTGCTGGCCTGGAGCATCATGATTTTCGCCCGGCGGGATCTGCGTTCCCGTTTCGCCTGGTATGCCGTGGGCGTTCTGTTGCTGCTGGCCCTGCAGGTATTTCTGGGGCGACAGACCGTTACCCAGAAGCTGGATCCTTACATCGTTAAATCGCACTTGATCAACGCCCTGTTCATGTTCACGGTCATCCTGGCCGTCTGGTCGCGCTTGCGATTGGCGCCCGACGCCGAAGCGCAGGCAAAGGCCGCCGGAGCCGCTCCCATTCCCGGACGCTGGTTCGCCTTCGCGCTGCTCGCTTTCGTTTTCATGCAAATCTACCTGGGCGGTCGCGTCAGCACGAATTACGCCGGCATGGTATGCGATAAGTTTCCGGCGTGCAACGAAGTCCGCGTCAACTCCGCGCCGGCCTCCGACGCCTCGACGCAGCCCGCTACGCGTCCGGTTTATTTTCCGCCCATGAAGGGGAACGTGGAAAAGCACATGACTCATCGTTTCATGGCGTACTTCCTGGTGGTTCTGGCCATAGCCCTGATTCCCCTTTCGCGCCGTTGGAAATGGAGCCCCGGCCGGGCGAAAAACGCCCTGGTGCTGAGCATGCTGATTTTCTCTCAGGTCGTGCTCGGCGTTTTGAATGTCTTGATGAAGCTGCCGGTGGTGATTACGGTAATGCATTCCATCACGGCCATCGTCATTTATGTTTTCGCCTTTTTACTCTGGTATGAGCTGAAACCGGAATATGGAAGAACAGCCTCGACTTAACTTTCGCCTGCTCTCCGCGCTGCTGAAGCCCCGGTTCAGTTTTTCGGTGATCTTTACGATCATCCCGGGTCTTTTACTGGGGCGAAGCCTGCCCGATGCGGGCCTGGTCTTCTGGACCATGTTCGGCACGATGCTCACCGCCATGGCCGCGTTTTGTTACAATCAAATCGTCGAAGCGCGCACCGACGCGCTCATGGAACGCACGAAGGATCGCGCCCTGCCCCTGGGCGCTATTTCCGTTCCCTTCGCGGCCGCGCTGGGTTCCGGCCTGTTGACGGCGGGCTGTCTGTTTCTTTATGCGATGGTCAATATCGTCGCCGCGGGCATCGCCTTGTTTTCGTTCGTCGTGTATGTCTTTATCTATACGATGTGGCTGAAGCCTCGCAGCGTTCACAATACCGTCATCGGCGGCTTTTCGGGCAGTATCGGTCCTCTCATCGGCGAAGCCGCCGTACGCGGCACCATCACCATCGAAGGCTTCGCCATGTTCATGCTTTTGTTTCTGTGGCAGCCTCCCCATTTCTGGGCCCTGTCCATTCGCCTCAAGGACGACTACGCCGCGGCGGGCCTGGCGATGATGCCGGTCGTTAAGGGCATTCCCTACACGATCAATCAGATGCTGTTTTATCAGGTGTTGCTCATCGCCTCCATTGTGCTGGTAACCTTCCCCCTGCAGTTGGGCGGCTTGATTTATCTAATTCCCTCACTGGGCCTGGGGCTGCTGGTCCTCTACATGATGATTCGCCTGCGTTCGAATCCCTCACCCGAACAAGCCCGCAAGATTTTCGGCTTTACGATTCTCCACAACACCGTCTGGCACCTGGCGCTTTCCATTGATCTGTATTTGAATCGCACGTATTTGCCGGGCATCTAAGGGCCTGACCCAGCTCAATTCTGATTTTTTTCATCCAATTCCCCCGAATTCAAAAATTTTCCGCACAACTTTTGTCGGGAAAACTCTCTTCACTATAGACACCATTCGAATCGAGCTCGGAAATTTACGGCGCAACATTCGCTTGCGGCTCGCCTTTCTCCCCTACGCTCCTTTGCCGGTTTCCCGAGATGTTTCGAATCCTGCACACGCAAGCGAGCGGAAAAGTTGGAGGAATTTGCCGATGGATTACCCCTTGTACATGCGAATCGCCGTGAGCATCATAGCCTGCGGTGTATGTTCTTTCATTATTTTATCTGATGCATATTCGGACGGTACACGTAACTGGGCCTATGCCACCATGAGCGCGGTAATTGTTTATTGGTTGAGGTAGAGCCCGGACCTGTTCCATCGCGCCCGACTTCGCGAAAGGACTCGGCGACACAACCGGCGACTCACGAAACGACTTGGCCGCGTGTTTCACGGCTAAAAGAAAAAGCTTGAAACATTTTCAAGTTAAGCGCGAAAAAGCGGAAACCCGACCGATGCAAAGGTCTCCCGCATATTCTCAATCATTCCATTTCTTTCGCCCGGCCTCGTTCTGGGAATTCCATTCGGTATCTGGCTCATCGCGGCTACGCCGAAAGTTAAGAACGAATCATCTTGAGATAAAAAATCGCCCGGGCCGCTCCCCTGCTTGAGGCTCCTCCGGCCGTTCGCCCCTGGATCGGATGTTTGGGACGCGGATTATGCGAAGGACAAATGGCGACGATCAGAAGACCGCCGCTAACTTATAATATTTACGCGACGTCTGGTTCAGGTCGGATAGAGTTGACGGCGATGAGTGATCAACCTTACGTACCTACTTTTCAAGAGCCTGAACCTGGTGCCGGCAATTCACAAGAAGCTGAGCAAAAATCGGATCGATTACTCTGGCCGCGCTGGTGGGCCTGGTGGCTGGATTTCTTTGCGTACATGGTCGTTCAAGTGGTCGCAGGAGGCATAGTCGGGTCTCCCAGGTTTTTTATCAAAGCGTTGTCCGGGGAGGAGTGGATCTCTCAATTAGGCTTCTCCCTTGCGGCGGTTTTCATTGCATTCATATGGGGAGTGAAATTCAGAACGCCCGGGTTTGTATTGATGAAGCTGGAGTATAGAAAGCCGTCGAATTTACACTGGGCCTGGTGGCTTCGGTCATCGCGATTTCTCGGGCTGCCCATCATATTTTTCTTTGGCGGCATCGCCACGGCCTTGCGTAAGCTTGAGCTGTTCGCCGGCACCGAGGTAACAGCAATGCTCCTTGGCGGCATCCCCTTTTACGTGGCCCTGATTGGTATGATTGTATCAGCATTCGTTTGCCTCTCCCGTTCCGGACTTTCTCCTCTGGATCGAGTGTTCGACATGCGTATCATACGTAAAAATCAAACCGCCCCGCCCTCCACTTCAAAATAGGTATCCGGCCGAAAATCGCCTGAATCGGTTCCCACATAACCCAGGGGATTAGAGAGCATGCGGGTTCCGGCGATTTCGCCCTCAAAGAAATCGTGCTGGTGGCCGAATATCCAGACGTCGATGCGATGCGACTTTATGAGGTCGTCCAGGTCGCTCGCGAAGGCCGAGGCCAGAGCCGAACCGCGCCATTGGGGCACGATGCATTGCAGGCTGGGCAAGTGGTGGGTTACGACTATGACGGGTCCGTCGTGCGCCAGGGCCAGCTCTCGTTCCAAAAATTTCCGTGAAATCTCAAACAGGCGATTGGAATCCTGGACGGTCAATCTATCGCCGTCGCCGCGCATGCCCTTTTCAATCAGGCGATAGTCGTTCAATCTCGCCGCGACTATTTCGGCCGCCTCATCGGGAACGTGGGACCAGAGCGTCGACACGATGAACTTCACGTCGCGATGCACGTGGGTCCGGTTGTTAAGCTTGATGTGGTTCGGGGCGATTCGCCTGGAATACGACGGATATGCATACTCGTAGCGGCCGTGATAGAATTCATGATTGCCCATGGTGGAAACCACCAGCTCGAATTTGCTCTCAACATCCTGGTAAAACGCGCGAGCCTTCTTCTTGTATTTGTCGCAGATGATGTCGCCGGCCAGAATCAGCACATCGCCCGCGGCGGGGAGTGGATGCTCCCGAAAATAGGCGCGATTTTCCGGGAATTCCAGGTGCAGGTCGGATGTGTATTGGATTTTCATATCGGGTGGCGGAAGCGATGGAGCAGAGTCCGCGGACTACTAATTTCGCGCGTATCGGTTGTCCCGCCTCCAGGCCCAGGGAGCTTTCGCCGGGCGCGACCACAGACCGACTTTCGCCTTACGAGCCTTGAGCATTCGGCTCGCGAATTTATTCGTATAGCGAACGTAGGCCCAGGCATATCCTTTCTCCACCATCCAGGCGTTTACATTGACCTGGCCGAGGTAAACTTCCCCCAGGACACGACCGTAGCGGTCCTTACCATGCGACTTGACTCGGACGATGCGCTTATGAATTCGTGAGGCCAGGGCGTCCCGCGCCTGGCGTCCGAACCCTTGCCTCAACTCGGGCGCATCAATTCCCCAGACGCGCACCTTTATCCCGAATCGCTGCCCGCCGGCAGAACTTGATTCATATCCAGGTTTTCGCTCCACCACTCGAATCGTGTCTCCGTCGGAGACTCGCACGACCAGGGCCGTAATTGTATCGACATCATTCGCCGGGTCAGTCTCAAGCTTGCATGTCGTCAACGCAGCGTTGAGTACAGCAATGAGAAATATAGTATACTTCATACGGTTTGTTTTCATTCACGGCCCCGGACAATCGCAAACGCAGAAAAATCGCGCGATTGTTATCAAAGAACTAATTTCAGTTTATTTCAGTGGTTGGTGATGTAAAGGCATTTGGAGGGCCGGCTTGATGGAAAGTTTGCCGACATGCGTGTCGAATGATGTGGGATTTCGAAGTTTGGAGACGTAATCATGGAATTATGTACTCCATATTTCGAAATCTGTAGGTTCGGTTTAAATGCCGGACGGGACAATGTCAATGGTGGAGAATTTCGAAGATTGGAGACGTAATCATGGAATTACGTACTCCATATTTGGAAATCTGTAGGCTCGGTTTTAAATACCGGACGGGACAGGACACAGTTATTCATCGCTCTGCTCACCGAGCAGTATTTCACGATGAATAAGATCCTTCATTGACCACCGTATCTCCAGAAGCTTCTGTTTCGCCGGGCGGCGAATCTGAATCACAATAAAGACTAATTCATCACCTTCGAACTTTACTATGGGATCATCAGGTTTAATCTCCACTCCAAAGCTCATGGCTAAACTTCGGTCTTCTTCATGCAATAAGCGGCCGATATCTGTAACATAACAAAAGGCATGCGCAAAGTCTTTTTGCTGTGCCTTGACGAGTTGAGTAAAATCGAGTTCGTGCTCTTGCAATGAGGCTCTTAAAGCAACGAAATCTGCAAGTGCTTGCTCTTTACCCTCAACTACATAGCGTAAGTGCCCTTTGTATAAGGGTGTCTCTAGCAAATATACTTCACCATGTCGAAACCTATTTTTGGATTCTTCCGGCTCGATAATTCGTACTGTACCCGGCCCCAATCGAAATTCGTACCAGTATTGGTTCTTTTGAGCTTCGTTTATCAAAGCTTCCATCTCTGCGCCGAGCCATGTACCGTCTTTGAATGGTTTGACCATTGAATGCATCCTTCGAGGGTCAGTTCCCTCGTAAATAAAAGAATAAATCGGCCTTCGGCCTTAATCCCATTTCGCGCATTGTATTTAATAATATTCGCGTTTTGGCCGCAGTCGAAAGTGATTGCATGCTTTCCGTTCCATAAGACTTGAAAATGTCATTGGCAAAGTGATTGATATGCCCCGGACGTAATCCCTCTAGGGGCTTGCCACCATTTTGACTCCAAAGATGCTTATTTTTCATCAGGAAAGCCCGCTCTTCCAGTGCTGCACGCATCTCCATTCGAATTCGATACGCCGGGTCATTATGATAGAGATCGTCATCGAGTTTGTCGAAACGGTGTCGGTATTCATGCACAGATACTCCCATTCGCTCCATCGGAGTTGAGCGGGCATTGATAACCGGCATTCCGTCGTCAAGGAAACCGCCTACACCACCTGGCAGCGGTCGCACCTGTGGAGGCCTCAAAACGCCAAAATCTAAGCCACGCTGAATCTTTCGCAAAAGGCCAGTTCGCGTATCAATTAGATTCCGCTGATGGTAAAATGCATCATAAAGCTCCTTCTCCGCTGCAGGATTTCGTGGAGTGGGGTTAATATAGTCTGGGGCACGATTGCCATAATACGACATTGGCCGCGCTTGACCTGCGCCCCTCGATAACCCGTCCCGAACTCCATTCCGGAATATGTCCGTAAAACTAGCAGGCTTGAAATTCCGCGCAACATAATTTCCAATGCGCTGCGGAAGCTGACGCGCAGACTGCGCAACCCTCGTAGCTATGACTCGTCCACCGGTCATCGCGCCAGCAGCAAGCCCACTCAGAATATTCGTCACGGTGATGGAATGTCCCATCGCACTTCGCGTCTGCTCAAATCCACCATATGGATCAACGAGACCTCGTGCACGAGCCCCCATTTCAAACGGATTGAACGTATCATTCCCCAGTTGCTGAGCTGCCTTGTCAGCCAAATAGAAAACCGCTTTTGTCCCCGGCAATACGCTGGTCGTCGTACGAATATTATCAAACCACGCGGCCCCCGCCGCCCACAGACCCTGCTCACTGTTCAGATTCTTCAAGCCAGCAATAAAATTGTCCGTCTTCTCCGCCAGGGTATCGGAAATTCTATCTCCGAGCGTAGGCGCACTCAGGTCCGGTTTGTCTCCATCATTGGGCACCTCGATGTTGGGCCCGCTTCCCGGATAACCATGCTTTTCCATATAAGCTTGCAGTTGCGCCATGGTTTTAATCGTAGCGGGTAATCCCACAGATGCCACGTAATCCTGTACCTGCTTGTTTTGAAACTCCTGCAACGCAACACTCGCCTGATAGGTCTCGTTCTTCGACCTCATCGCTTGTAGATTCGCCGTGATGAACTTTCGATCTACATAGTCAACGTCACCGAATTCATCATACACAGCCTGCATGATGTCTTGCTGGGTGCCGCCGTTCTTGAGAACCCCGTTGAGCTTCTTCCACATCGCGGCACCCGCGGCTTTCTTGCCGAACAAACTAATCGCAAGCGCCTGCGCTTCGCTCGTTGCGTTCGTCGAGTTGTATCGCTTGCGTGTATCGGCGCCGGCTATCGCCCAGTTCGAATCCGGACCGCCGTAGGCGCCAACCGATCCGCCGATGAACTCGCTTCCGGTTGCATCTCCCAGCACACCTTCGCCTTCGCCGTCTGCGTCTTGCAAGATTCCAAGCTGCTCTTCCGTTATGAGGCCTTCCGCCAGCATTCTTTCGCGTACGCGAGGATCAGCCACGGCCGCCAGAATGTTCTGCAGCTCGTTGTTTCGCTGCCCTTGATTCCCCGGCCACACCGGCTTATTCCCGCGCAACGCCGCGCTTGCCCGCACCCCACGCTGGTCCACGCCAAGACCGAAACTCGCAGTCTGACCCGAGTTTAAGTTATAAGTATATCCCCCCGTAACTCCGAATCCGGTATTCGGACCATAAGTTATACCGCCGGACAAGCCATGACGTCCTCCTCCGAGCTTGCTTCGCGTATAACTTAAACTCGTACGCCCGCCGGTTATCGTCGAATAGTTGTAACCTAGATTAAACGAATTCTGTTTATTATGCGCATAGCTCAAACCTGCTCCGTAGCCACCCGACGCATTCGCACTCAGATTGAAGCCGACTCCACTTTCAAATCCGTAACCGACGTTCGCTCCGAATCCCTCACGGTCACTGTAGCTCACGCCGAGACTTAAGCCCTTGAAGGCTCCTTTTCCGAACCCGACGCCCACGCCGCCGGAGAATCCCTCCGCATACGAATAACTCAAATCCAGGTTAAGCCCGAGACCTTTTCCCAGCCCGATTCCGCTGCCCGCAAGATAGCCCGTAACGCCGCCAGCTATCGCACCGGCAAGGCCACCCTCGTGTAAACCAATCGCGCCTTTATATGCCGCATTG
>CAZGYS010000011.1:0-26829 GCA_964530305.1 uncultured Leptospiraceae bacterium | reverse complement strand
GATCGGCCGGCGGTTCCTTCTCCAGCGCTTTTTTCTCGGGCGGAGGCGGACCTAGGTTTACGCTGATGGCCGGCGTCTTCTTGGGTTTGAGCTTTTTGTTCTTCTTGCGCTTGAGCCATTCCTCAAGCTCTTGTTTACGCTTCTTGTGCTTCTCGAGTTTCTTGAGGAACTCTTCGCGTTCCTTGAACAGATCGCGTTTGCGACGTTCAACTCCCGAGCGACGGTCCTTACGTTTATCCTTACGGCGATCCGGCGTGACGCGTCGATCCTTACCGCTGCGACGATCGCGAATGGGCAGATGCTTGTACTTGTTCCATTCGCGCGCGAAATCGTCGTCGGTCCAACCCTCGGTAATCAGATTGCCGTTGGCATCCAGCGTCATGCCGGGCGGCAACGCGTCGTCTTCGTCCTCTTCCGTGACGATGGTCGTTTCGTCCTCGATACCGGGGACGCCCGCGGGAACGGATTCGCCCTTGGCCGGATAGGGCGGGGCGATGGCGATGTTAAAAAATTCGGTCGGGTACTGAGGCGGTACGGGCGGCGCCGTCTGGGCGTAGCCTATATTCGCGGCCGTATCCACGCCGCCGGGGGAAACGGGGGCCTGGGGTGCTTCGCCGGGAGCGCCTTCGCGCGCGCCGGGAGTCGCGGGCGGGGCCTGCAGGCGAGCTTCCGCGGCCGGACCCTGAACCATGACCGGACCGGTGGCCGTAACGGGCCCGACCGCGGTAATGGGGCCGGTGACCGTCGTCGGTCCGGAAACGGTAGTTGGTCCTCCGACACTGGCGGGGCCGGCGACCGACGCGGGTCCCTGCGATGATATCGGTCCCGCGCTTGCGGGAGGTCCGCCGGCGGAAGGGCTCGCGTCGGCTAGGGGGGCCGCCTGCGTCATGGGGGCGGCTTGCGGCGCCATGGGCGGCGAATACGGTTGCGGCGGAATGGACGGCGGTCGCTGCGCGAAAGCGTCGGCCAGTTGTTGCACGAGACCCTCGGAGATCGTCTTGAGGCCCTCGGTGAGGTTTTCCAGGGCGATGGCCTGCTGGGTCAGGGGAACGATGATCTGCGGAAAGCGAAGGGCCGCGTCCTCTTCTTCTTCCAGGTCGTGGCCGGCCAGCCAGCGATTGATGTCCTCGATGTTCTGGTCAATTTTCGCGACGATTTCGTCGTCGGGAATGCGATTCCTGGCGCGTTCGTAGATTTCCTTCGCCTCAATGGCCTTCTGTTTATCCACCAGGGTCTCGGCGTTCTGCAGCGCGCGACGATGGTGCGCGAAGCGCGAAGCGCGACCCACGATTTCATCGGTGGAGTAGGTAACCTTGAGGGGTTTTCGGCGAGCGGTATCCGGCGGAGTTCCGACACCGGCCGCGGGAGCGATTGTTTCACCCGGAACACCCGGCGCGGCCACGGTCTTGATGGTAGGCGCCGGGGCTTCCTTGAGGGCGTCCTTGAGTTCACGGACGGCATCGCCGCCGAGTACCACCGGCTTACCCCGGTCGGGGCCGCTTTCGGGCTCGCCCGGTTCGGGCAGATCAGGGCTGGATTTGGGACCGGGCTGCTCGGGCTGGTCCAGATCGAAGAAGGGCGGTTTGCTGTCTTCCTCCCGGCGGCCGCCCAGAGCGGCCCAGAGGCCCGCCGCGGCTCCGAGGCCGCCTAATAGTAGTAGAATTTCGATCATCTTTCCGGAATATGGCTCTGGACGCAGTCCTGTTTATATTTTTTCGTCCTCCAGGACCCATATATTGAAGGCATAAGGAGCACCTTTCCCTGGCTTTACCCGTAGAACGCTTAAATTCCCGCTTTGAGGGCGAATTTCCCTTCAAAGGGCGCACCGTGACGGTGCCCTTTGCCCTTCCGGGCGATCTGGTTCAATTTAGAATCAAAAGAAGGGGCCGGAAAACCAAAATCGAGACCGTCAAGATCGAGCGGGCCGAATCCTACCCGACGGATCTGGGTCTGGCGGAGCCGTTCTGTCCCCATCATGGGACCTGTGGCGGCTGTCGGGCCCAGCACCTGTCCTATGAGACGCAAATTAGTCTCAAAACCGATCCCATCGTCGCTCGGATGAGTGAAAGATATGCAATCACGCCGGAGATTCTTCGAGCGCCCGCCGTCAGCGGCCATCGCAATCGAATGGACTTTGTCGTGGACGGGACCACTATCGGGCTACGGCCCGCGGGCGATTTTTCCACTTACGTGGACATCGCCGCCTGCGGCGTCCAAAGAGAACCCGCGAATCGCGTGCTGGCGCTGGTGCGCGAGCTGCTGGCCGCTCACCCCGAGACGGGCTTTCGCCGCGCGGCGGACGAAGACGACGCGGGCGATCCATGCGGCCCCTTGAAATACGCGACGATTCGCACGGGCCCTTCGTCCGGCGTACTGGTCTTGACCATCGTTCCGGAGCTCGCCGAATCGGGCACCGGCGGCGATGCGTACGCGAAGTTCATTGAGGACCTTCGCGCGCGCTTGCCCGAGGCGATTTCCGACGCCTCCATCGTGGAATGTCATGTGGACCGCAAGAACGAACAGAGTTGCGTTCCCGGCGGTCGTGTACTCATGGGGTCGGCGGGTTATCTTGAAAGTCTGGGCGGCGTGGAATTCCAGGTGCCCTACGATTCTTTTTTTCAACCCAATCCCCCGGCCTTTGATCTATTGTTGGGCTGGTGCCGCGAAGCACTGCGGGAGCCAATCGGCGAAAGCGAATCGCCCGGTCCCCTGCTGGATCTATATTGCGGCGCGGGTGTGCTCTCGGCGGTCTTTACGTCTTTTTTTCCCGACGCCTTCAACGGGATTCGCGGTTACGAATTCACGGAGTCGGCCGTCGCGCGTGCTCCGGAAAACCTGGGGCATTTCAAGGGCGCCATGGACTTTCGCGCCATGGATTTGAATAAACCCGAAGAGGGCATTCTGAGTGAAGGCGAATCGCCGCGACTTGTGATCATGGATCCGCCCCGCGCCGGCATTTCACCCAAACTCGCCGCGCACATAACCACCGCGCGACCATCGCCCTGGATACTCTATATTTCCTGCAACCCCGACAGCCAGCTTCGCGATCTCAAGGAATTGGAAGACGCCTATCGCCCGGTATCGGCCTGCATCGCCGATTGCTATCCGCAAACGCCGCATCTGGAACAAGCGGTGTTGTTGCGGAGGGTGTGAGGTGGAGCAGTTTCTATGTGAGCACGGTCAGGAGCGTTATCGCATCAAGACTATGTCACATCGTAGTGCTTAAAATCGATAAATTTTTTTTGCTTAGAATCGATAATTCTTCTATGCAAAGCTGACAAAATATGAAAAATGTCTGTGGGAAACTGTAAGCGTGCGATAAATTATGCACGTGCGTGGATTATTGTTCCATCAAACATACGGCGAGCAATATTGCGACTGACTCGAGGAGCTAGTCATGGGTTCACTTGCGGAAAATGAAGTAAATGTGAGTACAGGTACTGCCAAGGAAATTACGGGCTTTCGATTTGTTCATGATGGGTTGGTGTTGGACCTAAAAGATAAGCCCTCTTCTGTCTTCATAAAGAGGAATACCGGTGTTGTTTTTATCGATGAAGGGTATGGCGAAGGTTCTCGCATAAACAATAGGGCGCTCCCAAATTCACTCATCAAACAATTGAGATTAAGCAGTTCTGCTCTCGTTATTGAGTTCATGGACGGACCGGGTGTCGTTAGAACGTATACCCTCGGCCATTTTGATGTAAACAATCCAAAGCTCCGCCAGGAAGCTGGTAAATGGCATGCGGAAGCTGAGCAATGTTTGCTTTCTTCATCGGCGGTTAAGTCCTAGTTTCATTCATCGCATCTTTGCAAGCTCCGACTCCGTGACTTGCGCATTGTTTATTTGTCTGTTTTTTTGTTAAATTTTTTCATTGACTTGTTTCCCGTAATACTACCTGGCTACGTGCTGGGTTTAGTATGCTAAAAGTTGTTGGTCTTGGAATAATTTTTCCTCCCTTCAGTCGGGAAGAAGCAGACTTGAGAAGCGATGCTAGGGGACATCAGTATGGCCATGCATTTCTCTACTTTCGCGAGAGAGACCCCAAAGAAAATATACCAGATGTCTTTCATGGCACTTTTGGTTATCGTGCCTATGATTTCGATCTCGGTTGGGTCAAACAGACTCCGGAATTCATTGAGCAAGGGTTTAGAGAATATTTTGAGAACGCTCAGAATGCCGTACATGGTGTAGTGTATGAAGAGCGCGATCATGATGAATGGAAGGAGTGGGAAAACAGTTTCTGTTTTGAGTGGGTCGAGCAGCTGGAGTATCGTTGGACGGAACTATTGGCGGCTTGTAGGCAAGACGCGGAAATTTCCATTCAGCAATTCAAGCGAGACTTGAAGTCGACGAGGTACGTTTATTCTTTGTGCCCTGACATTGAGCGGCATGATAATTGTATTTCTTGGGCTCTAAAGAAACTCAGTAAGCATAAATTCACCAATATTCCATTTCCTATCGAGCCATTGAGAGAATCCGCGAAGCTTCTCACGGTACTCGCGATGCTTGAAAAAAATCACACTTGGCCCTGTGAATTTATGTGCGATGCACGCGATATCCCCGGTGTGAAGCAAGCGCCTATTTTCAAGGAACCAGGTGCACCTGATTTTCAGGTTTGAGCGCCCTTGATGGACAAATCAGCCAACGCGTGCAAATAGTCGGCCTTTCTCATCACATAAAAAAAGCCGCCCCGAAGGACGGCCTTTTTCGAAATGAAAACGACGGCGAAAATCGCCGCGCGAAATCGCCTTCGCTTAAGCTTCGATGCGCTCTACGATGGTGGCGACACCCATGCCGCCGCCGATGCACAGCGTCACGAGACCGTATTTTTTCTTACGACGCTCGAGCTCGTCCAGAACGGTTCCCATGAGAATCGCGCCGGTGCCGCCCAGCGGGTGACCCAGGGCGATTGCGCCGCCGTTCACATTGATTTTTTCGGAGGGAATGCCCAGTTCTTTCTGGGTGTAGAGCACGACCGCCGCGAAGGCTTCGTTGATTTCCCAGAGGTCGATGTCGTCCGCTTTCAGGCCGGCTTTTTCCAGTGCCTTTTGCGAAGCGGGCACGGGACCGGTCAGCATGATCGTGGGCTCGGTGCCGGAGGTGCCGATGGATACGATGCGACCGCGCGGCTTCAGGTTGTTCTTCTTGAGGCCTTCCTCATTGGACATGAGCACGAGGCCCGCGCCGTCGACGACGCCGGAAGAATTACCGAGCGTGTGCACGTGATTGATGGCTTTCACGTCGGGGTAGGTTTTCAGGGCGATGGGATCGAACGTGGTTTCGCCCACGGTCTTGAAGACCGGCGCCAGCTTGGAGAGGAACTCGTAGTTGCTTTCGATGCGGGGATGCTCGTCGTCGCTTACCATCTTATCGCCTACGGGAACGGGGATGATGCTGTTCTTGAAGTAGCCGTTCTTGATGGCGTTGTCGGCTTTCACCTGGGAATCAACACCGAAGCGATCCACGTCTTCGCGCGAAAAGCCGTGAATGGTGGCGATGAGGTCCGCGGAAATTCCCTGGGGCACCAGGTTGTAGTTTTCCTTGATGTTGTCGTTGCCGATGTTCATGTCCAGGTCGCCCAGGTCGGCGCCCAGTTTTACCTGGCTCATGGATTCAACGCCGCCCGCGACGACTACGTTTTGCATTTCGGAGTTAACCTGCGCGTAGCCGTTGTTGATGGCCTGCAGTCCGGAGCCGCAGAAACGATTCACGGTATAACCAGGAACGCTCTCGGGCCAGTTGGCCGCCATGACGGCGTAGCGCGCGATGCAGGCGGACTGAACGTCTACCTGGGAAACACAGCCCATGATGACGTCGTCCACGATGGTGGGATCCATGTTATTTCGCTCTTTGAGGGCGTTCAGACAGACGGCGGAAAGCTCCTGGGGATGGACCTTGGCCAGCTCGCCCCTTTTCTTGCCCTTGCCGCGCGGCGTGCGGACAGCATCTACGATAAATACATCACTCATAATATACCTTCCTGTAAGAATTGGAATAAGGGTCCCGGCCTCTCCAGAGGGCCTGAATGGCCCCGAATCAGCTCATTCTATCAATTTAGAGGCAAATCCGGACCGAATAGACAACTTGGTTCACTTTTGCCAATGCTGATTTGGCTGATTTTGGAGTCAATGAGAAAATTGGCGGGTGGGTTTTCGGGAGGATAGCCCACGTGTATCCCATGTCCTCCACCGCTCCCCGCGTTCAGGTCGAGACCCGCGGACAACACCAGGGCCAATCATCCGCGGCAATAGCCGGCCCTCGAAATAGTATGGCTAAAATAACGAGCCGGCTTCAGCGTGAGCCATGATGCGATTTTCCCGAATACTGATTTGTCTGCTGTGTGCGGCTCCTCATGCGTTAAACGCCGATGAGCCGACACTGGCCGAAGGTCGGAAAATTCTTCAAGAGATTCGTGCGGGAGCGACGGCTCACTACGCTTCTTATCAGGGAGTGCGTGCTCGTCGAACGGCCGTCACGCGGGAAATCGATCCCGACACCGGTAAACAGAAGCGTGAACTTAAATCCATTACGAGTCATACGACGTACTATCGAAAGCGACCCGTCATCAAGGTGCTCTCTTGCCGGGAGAACGGCAAAAAGGTGGAAGCAAAAAAATGCGCCCCCAGGGAAACTCCCGATCCCTTGTATCCGGTGTTCGGGCCAAGAAGCGGCCGGTACTACTCCTTGAAGGTGATGGATACGCGCACCGTCGGCGGCGAAGCATGCTGGCGCATCAAGGTCACGCCGCGGCAACGGACGGCCCGTCACTTCCGGGGGTTCGCGTATTTTACGAAGAACGGCTTACGACTCAAGGCCATGCGCGGCCGGCCGGCGAACTTGAAGTTCGGTCTCAAAAGCATGTATACGTCCATTCGCTTCAAGGCGATAGGGAAGGTCCCCGTCATAGGAGGCGGCTCCGTGCAACTGCGCGTGAAGGTGCCGCTGGTTTACAACGCGATCATCAAGATTCGCTTCTCGGAATCAGGGCATGTACTGATTCGCCGATGAATTGCTTTTCTCGACCTTAAGGATTGTCCGTCGGTCGACTATAGAAAAGTTCCTGTCACGCCCGCATATCCAGGTTCACGCCCACCGTAGCATCGGGATTGGGAGTATCCGTGGCCGGAGGCGGGGCCTCCGAATTGACCGGCGTTGAAGGCCGCGAGCCCGCCTCCGTGACGGACGCGTCCTGGTTGTCCGAGACCGCCGAAATTTGCTGGGACGAATCAAAGGATGACGCGGGCGCGATTGTGTCCGCGAATAATATCTGCCGAGATCCTACCGCCATTGCCGCCATGGTCTACCTCCCGCTCGCTTGCCGATTTAGTTGCGGCGAAAAACGAGCTCCAGATTCAATTTGAAATTTCCCAGGACTTTGCCCGAAGGTTGTGCGTCCAGCGCGAATGTCGAGGGCGCTGAAAAACTCTCGTCATCATCCAGCGTGCGCAACAGAGCAACCTGTTCCGTTGGATCGATGATCCAGTACTCACGTACACCGTGCTTTTCATATAGTTCCAGTTTCTTTACCTGATCCTTACCGGCCGTGCTGGGCGAAAGGACTTCCATGATTAGATCGGGAGCTCCCCGACAGCCCGCGTCATCCAGCTTTGTGGAATCGCACACGACGACGATATCCGGTTGGACCACGGTTTCGATATCGTCGTCCGCTTCGTCACTCTTCGGCAGTCTGACATCGAAGGGCGCCGCGTACACCTGACACTTTGCGTTCAACAGGTGGTTGGCGATTTGGCGAAAAATCTCACCGGATACTTGCTGGTGAATTCGTCGGGGGCCGGTCATGGCATAAGCACGACCCTCGATAATTTCCCAGCGTTGATCCTCCGGCCAGGTGCGATAGTCCCCGTAGGTATAGGTTCGCTCCGATGTCGGCGCAAAAGCCATACTATAATTATAGGGGCAAAGGAAAATAAGTCAAGACGCGAAATACGCGCAATCCGGGTTTTCCGCGTAATTGTGGCCGTTAATCGCCATTGCGGGTGATTAACTGCCGGCGTTACCGAGAATCGCCTTCGGAGCCCAGCCAGGCGTACTGCTCATAGGGCGGGTCGATTTCGTGCACGGCGACCTGTCCCTGGGCAATCAGTTTCTGCACAATCGCATGAATGACGGCCAGGGCCGTAGCGTAATGACTGCTCTTCTTGATCTTTTCGCCCATGGACTCCGTGGCCAGATCGCTGAGGTCGCGCGGGCCTTCCTTCAAGCGTCGAATCACGCCGCGCTCCATGAGCGACAATGTTTTTTGAAGAATGCGAATCTTGCGCTGGGGCGAATCGGGCTCGGTGCCGTGGGCCGGCAGGAGGCGTTTGATGGGCAAGCGCGAAAGGCGATCCAGCGAATCATGATAATGCTGAAGATTGCCGTCCAGTTCCGCGTAGACCGAAGAAACATTGTCGAGAATCAAATCGCCCGTGAAGTATATACCTTCACCCAGAATGTAGGGCGAAAGATGCCATTGGTTGTGACCCGGGGTATAGAGAAAGCCGATCTCGCGGTTACCGACGGGCACGACGTCGCCTTCCACCAGCTCCACGTCCATGCGCAAAACCGTGTCCACTTTGCGACCCGTCTCAACGGAATCGAAAAAGTCCTGCCAGCCCGTACGCGAACGTTCCAGTTCGAAAGTTCGCGTCTCGGGATCCTTGTGCGCCTTGTAGATCAGGCGATTCATGGCCCGCTGCATGGCCTGGATATGGCCGGTGTAATCGCCCACGGCCTCGGCCATGCCCTGCATGCCGTAGAGCTTCGCGTCCGAGTAGTGCCGCATGACCAGCGCGCCCGTGATGTGATCCAGATGATCGTGGGTATAGAAGATATGGCGAATCTTATGCAGCGAAAGGCCGAACTTTCGCAGAGCCCGTTGGAGTAAGCCCAGGTTCTGGACGTAACCGGAGTCGATGAGCGCCGGTTCATCGCCGTTGATGAGATAGATGTTGTTGGCTTCGTAGAAAGGCTGCGGAATGCGAATGCTGTACAGCTCGGGTCCGATTTCTCGAACCTCCGGAATCTTATTGTACTGATGTACTCGCATGTTCGCCTCCCGGCGTCAGGCTTTCGCTTTCGCCGCGAAGGCCCGCACCTGCTCCTCGAAAATATCCAGGCCCTCGGAGGCCTTCTCCAGGCTGATGTTCAACGGCGGCATGATCCGAATCGTGGTATCCGCCGCGCAGTTTACCAGCAGCCCGTTCTCCAGGCACATGCCGGCCAGTTCCTTGCATTCGCGATCCATTTCCACGCCGATGTGCAGGCCCAGTCCGCGCACGTCGGTGATGGCGGGCAGTTCGGCTTGCAAGGTTCGCAGGCGACGAAACATGTACTCCGAAATGCCGGCTACGTTGTTGAGCACTTCGCGCCCGATGATGATCTTCAGGGTTTCGAAGGCGACTCGCGCCGCCAGGTGGTTGCCGCCGTAGGTGGAACCGTGCTGCCCGGGGCCCAGATACTTAGCCGCGGCGTCGCGTACGATCATGGCGCCGATGGGAAATCCGCCGCCCAGGGCCTTGGCCAGCGTCACCGCGTCGGGCTCGATGCCGTAGTGCTCGAAGGCGAACAACTTACCCGTGCGTCCGATACCGGTCTGGACCTCGTCCACGATGAGCAGAACGCGATGCTCCTGCGTAAGCTGGCGGGCCGCGTGCACGTATTCGCGATCCAGCGGGCGCACGCCGCCTTCGCCTTGAACCAGTTCCATGATCACCGCGCAGGTTTCCTTGCCGTTCTGAGTGAGTTCGGTTTCCAGCACGTCGATGTCGTTGGCGTCGATGTACTTCATGCCCGGCACGAGGGGACCGAAACCGCCGTGGATTTTTTCCTGCGACGTCATGCACATGGCGGCGGTACTGCGACCGTGGAAGGAGCCGTTCAGGGAGATGATGCCGTGGGCGCCGTCGCGGGCCTGCTGGCCGTAGGAGCGCGCCAGCTTGAAGGCCGCTTCATTGGCCTCCGTGCCGGAGTTGCAGAAGAAGACCTTGCCGGGGAAGGAGTAGGCGATGAGCGCTTCGGCCAGGTTCGCCTGCTCCTCGTTGTAGAAGAGATTGGAGGTGTGCATCAGGCGCTCGGCTTGATCGCGAATCGCCTCCACCAGATCCGCTTCCCCGTGACCCAGGGACGTAACGGCGATGCCGCATAGAAAGTCGATGTACTCTCGGTGCTCCGTGTCGTGCAGGGATTCGCCCTGACCGAAGAAGAAGGAAACCGGATGGCGATTGTACGTATTCAGAACATACTTATCCGTCTTCTCCTTGATCTGATCGAAGGTGAGCGGCTCCTTGAAGTCCTGCTGGCCCTCCTGCACCTCGGTCTGCGAAAGGTCTGAAAAAAAAGCGTTTAAAGGATTCTCGTCCATGAAGGCCCCCGGCGGAATTAAGGGCAATCTGGAGAGGGCGGTGTGAGCGTCAATAGAAAGGGTGAAAGGGTGAAAGGGTGAAAGGGTGAAAGGGTGAAAGAACCGCCTATGCATATTGATCAGAGTTTGTCAAGGGGGATTTTACGCGAGCGATGGTGTGCTTCGTTTCTCGATCTTCGTCTAATAGATTCGTATGATTATCATAGGCGATGTGCATGGTTGCTATAACACATTGCGGGCTTTGATGAAAAAGCTTCCCCGGGAGCCCGTATGCTTCGTGGGCGACTTGATTGATCGCGGGCCCCGCAGCAATGAGGTGGTGGCCTTCGTGCGCGGCGAAGGTTATGCGTCCTGTCGCGGCAATCACGAAGAGACCATGAGCAAGTTTTTCAACAAGCGCGACATGCACTGGGTTCACGAGGGCATGGGCGGCAAGGCTACCCTGCGCTCCTACGGTTATTTCGATCTAAAAGCGGAGCGCGGGCGCGAAGCGGCCATCGAGACCGTGCACGCCGACCCGGGCATTCAATGGCTGAAAGCCCTGCCGGTCTTTCTGGAGTATCCGGACGTGGTCGACGACCAGGGGCGGCATTTGTTCGTATCCCACAGCACCGCCGCCCGGGTCTGGCACTACCGCGAAAAGCTGGAGCGAGACGAAGTCTATCGCGATACCTTCGAGACGGAACTGATGTGGGGGCGCCCCAAAGGGGTGGAAGAGATTCGCGGCGTCTACAATGTCTTCGGCCACACGCCGGTCTACAATCCCGTCGTCCGCGACCATTACGCGAACGTGGACACCGGCTGCTTTTACGGCCCCATGCCGAAAGGCGGCTACGGCATTCTAACCGCGCTACGCTTTCCCCAGATGGAAGTCTTCACGCAAGAGTACTGCGATTAAAGTCGTAACCTTCTTAAAGTCGCTTCTCTAACCCTTAAACCCTTAAACCCTTAAACCCTTAAACCCTTAACCGGTCAACCCCGCCCGCGCGAAGAACGTGCCCGAGAGCGAAGCTAGTTCGTCTTCAAGTTGTTTCTTGGCGATCTCCAGTTCGTCGATACTGGACGGCTGGTTGGGATGGCGCAGGCTGGCGTAGAGTTTGACCTTGGGTTCGGTGCCGGAAGGGCGAATCGTCAGCTTACCTTCGGGCTCCAACAAAAGCTGCAGAACATTGGCCGCGGGCAAATCGCCGAAGTCGTCCGAGCTTTCGCCGTTGCGAGTGCGACTCTGATAGTCCAGCACGGCGGTGACCTTGCGTTCGCCCAGTTGCCAGGACGTCAGGTCCGATGCGCGCAATTCCTCGATGACGCGGCTGATCTTTTCGCGCCCGGCGCTGCCCTTCATGGTCACGGACTTGAGGTCTTCCAGATACAGACCGTACTTGAGATAAACTTGATTCAGATAAGAAAGAATGTCTCCCGTTTCGGCGACGATTTCGCACAATAAAAGCGCCGAGGCCAGGGCGTCTTTATCGCGCACGAAGTCCACGGGCAAGTAGCCGAAGCTCTCTTCGCCGCCGAAGAGGTAGACGTCCTTGCCTTTCGTGTAGCCGCTTTTCTTGCGACCCTCTTCCATGAATTTCATTTGCTCGGCGATGTACTTAAAACCGGTGAGCACGTCCTTGATTTCGAGATCATTACCCAGGGCGATTTCGCGCTGGAGGTCCGTGGTGACGATGGTCTTGAGGATGTGGTGACGTTGCTTCGCCGCGTCGCCGCCTTTCTTTTTTTCCTCGGCGATTTTCTCGCACATGTAGGCGCACATGAGTGAGCCGATTTGATTGCCGTTCAACAGGACGTATCGCCCCGACTCAACCCGCACGCCCGCGCCCAGACGGTCCGCGTCCGGGTCCGTGGCCAGGAACAGATCCGCGTCGATGCTTCGCGCGGTTTCCTCGGCCAATCGCATGGCGTCGGGTTCCTCGGGATTGGGAAAACGCACGGTGGGAAATTCGCCGTCCGGTTCCTTTTGCTCGTCCACCAGCTTAACGTCGAAGCCGTAGGCGTTCAGCAAGTCCGGCATCCAGGGTCCGCCCGTGCCGTGCAGGGGCGAATAAACGATTTTCAAATCTTTTTTGGCGGCCGCTTTCGGAGAAGAAACAAAGGGGCTGTCCTTGAACTGTTTGATGTAGGCCTTGCGCACGTCGTCGCCCACGATGCTCACGTTCTTCTGGTACACGGCGTCGTCGGGATTCGTGAATTGAATTTCCGCCCAATCGTTGATGGCGGCGATGGATTCCTCGAGCTCCGTCTGGGGCGGGCCCACGAGCTGGGCGCCGTCGTCCAGGTAGACCTTGTAGCCGTTGTACTCCGGGGGATTATGGCTGGCGGTGATGACGACCCCGCCGGTGGCCTTGAGCTTGCGAATGGCGTAGGAGAGCACCGGCGTGGGGGTGACGCCCTCGAAGAGGTGCACCTTGAAGCCCAGGCCCGCGGCGATTCCGGCCGTCGTCCGGGCGAATTCCGGACTCATGCGGCGGGAGTCATGGGCGATTACCAGCGACGGTTTCTTGTTGCGAGTCAGCAGATAGCGACATAGGCCCAGGGTGGCCCGACCGACGGTCCAGGGGTTCATGCGTCCGGCGCCGTTGCCGATGACGCCGCGCAGGCCGCCGGTGCCGAACTGGAGTTCCGTGGCGTAGAAGTCGATTTCCTCACTCGTCCGGGAATTCTTATAATCCGTAAAGACGCGCACGGCTTCTTCCCGAATCTCCAGTGGAAAACAGGGCGCGGCCCAGTCCAGTATGCGTTCTTTTACGATTTCAGAGGGTTTGCCTTCCATATGTCCATTCCGCTGCGGCGATTCCTTCATGACCGAGCTTCCATCGGTCTCCAGTAAGCGTATTAATATGAACCAGCCTCCGAACCCGGCGCGCGATTTCCAGAAACATTTGCCCGCCCCATTCACTAAAGGCGGACCGCGTTTTTTATTTGACCGCTACAGTCGGCCCCATTTATTACATACCCGACTATGATAAGCCCTGAAGAGCGCAATAATACTCTTATTTTGCATATTCAAGAACCCCGGGTCGACATGGTGGTTGCCCGCAAGTTCCGAGAAGGCTTGTCCGGCTTCCTCAAGGACAAACCCAAGCGCATTGTACTCGATCTGAAGGAGACCGAGTATTTCGATAGTTCCGCTCTGGGGGCTCTGGTCGCCTTTATGAAGGACGTAAAGGCTTATGGTGGTCAGCTCGTGCTGTGTAACCTGTCGCGCTCCCTTTTGACCCTGCTGAAACTCTCCAAGCTGGATCTGCTCTTCGAGATCTCCGACGACCTCGAAAAGTCCGTAATTTGAATCGCGCTGTCTTCTTCCATCGATAGCTTCCGGTTTCTTCCAATCATTTCAATCTTTTAACTTCCGACTTGCCTCGGGCGAGTCTCCTCGCGCCCTTTTTAGCCCGGCCGGCTCCAGATCCACCCCCACGCCTGACGATGTTTGAAGAGCACCGATCCCCCGGGAGCGGCGCGAAATAAAAAACACAGGTCCGCGGAGATATCCTCGGACACACACGGAAAACACGTTTGGCCGATCAGGTTCAAGATGCGCCCGAAGAGTCGCTGATTGAGGCGATGCAACGCCTTCTCGGCGGTGATCGTGAACGCGATCGCAATTCGGACTTCACGGATGAGACCATCCTGGGGTCGGATATCAATCGCATCCGCCACCTCTTCTACTACCTCCGCTCGGAGGAAACCGTCATCCTGGTTCAATACGGCGCGGAGAATTACCGCGCCCAGGTGGAGTCCACTTCCTTGAATACGGCGCTCTTGCGCGTGCCGGGTTTCGAGGAGGGCGCCCTGCGGCGATGTCGCTTGAAGTTCGATGTGGCCAATGAACTGTATCAGTTCGAGGTCCCCGTTCTGGACATCGGCGACGATTCCCTGACGATTCGCATTCCCGCGTACATTCAATCCGCTCAGCGCCGTAAGTATCCGCGTTTGACCGTGGACGATCTCTTCATGCGCTTCAGCGTCGTCTATCAGCCGCTCTTCGGTCGGCGCGGCGCGGGCCAGATCGTCGAGACGCGCTATCCGGAAATCATTACCGAACTCAAAAAGGACGAGCCGGATCTTTATCTTCTGAATCGAATCGTCACGCAACAGATTCTATCCATTTCGCCGTACTTCGAACTGAAGATGTACCACAGCAGTAAGCCGGACTCTTTCATGGAGACCATGCTGGCGGATCTTCGCAAGACCATTTACATCCGCGACGTAACCCGCGTTGAGAACTATTATGAGCCCGGCGGCCTCTACGGCCTGGCGAACTACATCAAGGAATACCATCGCTTATTGCGGGCGGACTCCGAGGACGAGGCCCAGAAGTTTTTCGAAGTGGTGCGCCAGAACGACAGCCACAAGTATCTATTGAACTATGTTTGCGCGCCCATAAAGGTCTTCGATAAACTGGTGGGACACATCTACGTCTACGCCACCGTGCTCGACAATGTCGTAATTTCTTATGAGCAGGCGCATCGCATTGATCTTCTGGCTCAGCTATTGAGCTATGCCATGAGCAAGTCGGTCATCGCGCGCAGTTATTATCGCCATGCCTTGACGAAAGTCGAGAACATCAGTCTGGCCGGCCTTTTATTCGAACTAAACGACGAGGTCCTCTTCGATTACCTGACGTTTCATGATCGCATTAAGATGAATCTCCAGATTCGCCACAATACCCTGGAGCTCACCGGCGAAATCTCACGCTATTACCCCGTGGAAAACGGCTTCCACATCGGCGTGCGCTTCTTCAAGGCCAATCCCGACGACTTTCGCCACCTGGAGGATTTCCTCCATCAACGTAGTCGAACCTCCTTTCATTAATGCGGCGTGGGAAACCCCTTACGCGAAGACCCGAGTCTCCTCCGGGAATTTCCCACCGCTTTCAGTATCGGTGGACATGGATTCTTCCTTATGCTTGGCTTCGCATCATGACAAGCCGCGTGACGAGGGAACGACTTCACAAATTCGCAAAGCGTGCCGCGTCGCGAAATACCCATCACGAAGAAATACACGTGCGAAATCAAATCCCCGAAGCGTTTGGGGGGTCTGGGGGCATTCGCGGGCGTTGGGAAATTCCCTCCGTCGACGACCCGAGTCTCCTCCGGGAATTTCCCAACGCTGTCAGTACCGATGTACATGGATTTTTCCTCATGCTTGGTTTCGCATCTTGACAAGCCGCTTGGCTAACTACACGCCACGAAGAAATTCATTTGCGAAATCAATCCAACAAAGCGGTTGGGGAGTCCGAGGGGATTCGCAACCCCTCGGCCGGGGAGGGTTCGGGAGGGGCCGGCGGTCCCTCCTGAAAAACGCAAAAAAAAGGCCCCGTTGCCGGGGCCTGTAGGAGTTACACGAATGACTCTTATATAATCGGTGGGCTTCGAAAATCTCCGTGAAACTTTTTTACCGGTCGACGCGAAAAATGAAAATCGCGCGAAGCCGATAGCTGATGAGACATAATCCGCGTGAGGCGGGGCGCTATGCCTATGAGAAGACATTGATCACAAGATTTGTCCGCCGAGATCGTCCCAGGTGAGAAACAGGCGAAACGGCCCGCCTTCGGGTTTCCAGCCGGCCGCCAGTCCGCGTCGGATTGTATCCGCTACGTGGCGCGGGCGCAGGGGCGCGTAATCATTCAGGTTTAAGGGCGCGTCGCTTATATCCAGCCAGAAGTCCCGGGTAGTGAGGCCCTTTACGACCAGCGTGGATTTGCCTGAACCGTCTTCGCTCACGGCCAGATTCAGGCTGTAGTTTCCGTTATTGTCCAGTTGTGATGTGGAAACGTGATAGCGATACTTGACGCCGCCGACCGTGATCGGCCGGCTTTTTTTGCGAGGCAGGGCCATGGAGCAATAGACGGAAATTTCGGACGCTTACTTGAGAGCGATGTTCACTTCGAGCATGCCGAAGCGCGAATACATATTCAGCCCGAGAGTTTGCTGATCCTTGAACTGCAGTTCCCCCGAGCGGGCGTCGGCGACCATGGGCACGGTGACGTCCAGGTCGGTATTATTGGTGAGAAAGATGTTCAGGGCATTACCGGTGATCATGTTCGCCAGTTCACCCAGGATGTCTCGATACTCATCCTTGATGGCGGCGTGTTCGATGCCGGGCATGAGCTTGCGCACGATTTTGTACACGGTCTCGATATTCATGGAGTAGATGACCTGGCCGCCGACCTTACCGTTCACGCCGATGAGGATGGCGATGTCCCGTTCCGGGATGGGGTTGGTCTTGATCGTAGTCTTACCGCGCAGAAGCGTCAGGCCCAGCAAATCCTTGAAAACCAGGTTGGCTGATTCCAGGAAGGGGTTTACGAATTCCGCGTTCATGTTGTGTTCGAGACGACCGGGCTCCGGGCGATTTCAGCGTTGGCGAGGCCGGGGGTATACGCGAAATTTACCGCGCGATGCTTCCTGGCGAGCCATGTAGTTCAACAGTTGAAAAGCCAGCGTCTGACCTTCTCGGTCCACGCGGGCCTTGAGTTTTTTCTCATCTTGCTTGGCGGGCTTTGCCACCCGGATGTTCGAAGCTTCAATGTATACCGTAAAGGCGCCGTCGCGAATGGGCCCGACGTAGTTCACGTTCTTGCGCGCGTCCAGATTACTCAAGAACTCCGGCAGGGCCAGGTTCACCTGGGGCAGATTCTTGCGGGGCTGTACCTTGCTGAGATTGGCCAGGGTTATGCCCCGTACGCTCAAGGGGGCGACTTTCAGCGCCTTCGAGATTGCGTTCAGGCCCGCCTTGCGATCCACTTTGGCGATGTCGGCCTTGATGGTCTTGAGGGCTTCCTGCTTGCGCTTGGCCAGGATGCGATTGCGCACGAATTCCTTCTGCACCTTGTAGGGCTTGCGCTTATCCTTGGCGAGTTTCTTCTGCTCTTCGTCGTAGGTCTTACGAATTTCGTCCTCGGTGATCTTGATGGTCTTGCCCATGCCGCGCAACAGCTCGGCGTCATTGTAACGAATATAGCGAATGTCCATGCGCACGCCGCCGGCCTTGCTTTCGGCTTCGATTGCCCGGGTGGGATAGGGATAACCCATGGTCAGGCTGCGTTCGACGACACTGCGCGCCGTGGAGCGAATGCGATAAGTAATGGGAAAGCGTCGTCTTTCTTGTTCGTGAATTTGCAGCTTCGTCATGCGATCCTCGGGATCCTTGACGGTGGCCAGCATTTGCGCGTGTTGCAGGTTGACCTGATCGATGAGGGCTTTCTCCACGGATTCCTTGCTGGCGCCCAGACCCACGTTCTTGCCGATGGCCGGTTTCACGTAGAGATCCCGAATGCAGTCCGGAACGCGAAACTGCGCGAAGCGAAGACCCTGCAGGGCCATGAGGCAACCCTGTTCCGCGTAGACGTAATCACTCTGGGTTATGGGGTCTCCGTCATAGGTACCGGCGAAATTGCCGCTGCGAAAGGCATTGGTGACGTCTTCCACGCCCGCGCCGGGTAGGAAGGTCACGGCCATACCGATACCCAGCAGGGTGATGATGATGGTCGCGCCGATTTTTTTTATGCGTTCTGTCAGATCCGGTTCTTTGCTGCTCACGGTACTCATTTTTCAGATCCCTTCCGGTCGCGCTACCCGAAAAAATTCTCAAGGGAAATCACCCTTCGGGAAGATAATCAAAGGGATGTTCTATCTGGCTGTACTGTGTATTGCGCTGGGCCTGCTGTGCCTGCTCTATCTGGGATTCACCATGTCGGGTCGCCGTGAGGAAGCGGTCGCCTCGGGCGATGAAGCTCCGGCTCCGGGAGCGTATCCCCGGCCGGCCCAGGAACCGTTCCGCCCGGTATCTCGCCCGGCGACTCCGGAACCCGTTCGAGCGCCCGTCTCGCATGGGGCGGGAGCGCGCGCGGCCCATCATGGATTTGGAGCACCTCCGGCCGTCCGAGAGCCGGCGGCCCCGGTATCGGCTCCGGCCGTCGCCTCGGCGCCCCCCGAGATTTCGGCGCCCGTGAATCATCCTTCCGCTCATCGGCCCGCGGCTAACCGACCGCCGGCCAATCGCCTGGGCGAGGTCCCGTCTGCGCCGGTTACGGGGCGGGAGACGCCGTCGAAGACCAGGGAACGCACTACTGAATTTCGGCGTATCGACACGGATGCGCTGGCCGATACATTGCGCGTTTACGCGCGCCGGGAAGCCGCGCCCCGGGAGACGGAACAGCCTCTCATCGTGGGCGGTATTCTGTATCTGAACAACAGCCGTTATCTACCGGCGGCGGCCGGTGAATCGCCCGCGGGTGAAACCGACTTCGCGCCCCGAGCGTTCGCCAATCTACGCAGGGTAGGCCAGGGCACGCTGGTGATGGAGGGCGGCGGCTTTCACATCCACTGCGGCAACGCGAATTATTCCTACACGGTTTCGGATCTGGAGCAAATCGTCTTTCAGGACCGCGGCGTGGCCTTGATTCCCACGCGCCATGACCACGCCGTGCCGGTTTTCATTACGGCCGAGCCGGAACGAATAAAAAATTATATCAAAAAACACGCGCACATTATACATGGTCGCCCCTGACGGCCATGTTTGTACCCGAACCTACTTATCGCCGCAAGCGAAACAAATCCTCCTTCTGGCTCTGGGTCGTATTGATCCTGACCATCCTGACGATCCCCGGATATCTCTTCGGGCCCAGGCTCTATTATCAATTCGCTGATGATCCCATCGCGCGACTGCACAAGCAGGATCGCGCCTATGGCGATTTGCTGGCCGCCGGGAAAAGCGCGCCGGGAGAGTTGCTGGAGCACATCGAGGACAGCCGGCGTATCGTGGCCATCATCGAAAAGGATCGCCCCGTGGACGCCGAGGTGCACTACTACCACGGCCTGTTCGACTTCTATGAATTACTTCTGCGTTTGTCCCTGGATGCGCCGGCGCTTTTGAAAATGACCGGCCGGGGGATCCTGCCCGAACATCGCAAGCTGGACGAACTCAAGGCGGTGCGGATCGAAAAGCTGGCCCGCCGGTGTTCCTTGCGCATGCGCCGGACGCTGGCCTTCGATCCCGAATTCAAGCACGCCGCCGCGGCCAATATGGTCATCGTCTACGGCGATTTACTGGATACGGCCCGCACCGATCCGGTCCTGCTGGATCTACTCAAAAAGTCGCCGGGTAAGGATATCCCGGACCTGCTGCGGCCGAGCCACGACTGGATCAGCCTGGCTTTGTATGCGTTTCTGGGGCGGGTCAAGGAGCTGGAAACCCTGGCCGGTGAACTTGAGAAAATCGCCTCGGGCAAGCCCGACGCCGACTCGGGCTCCGCCGGAAATCGAATCGCCATGAACGCGGATGAGCTCACCCTCCTGCGAGGATTCGGGGCTTATAATGGGCGTAATTATCTGGGGGCCCTGCGCCTGGTGCGAGGCCTGGGAAAAGACGAGGAAAAACCGGTCGCCCTGCGAGCCGAGGCCCTGCGTCTGCGGGGCGAAATCCAACTGGTTCAGCGCGGTCCGCGCCTGGCGGAATACTGGATGCGCGAAGCCCTCAAGCTTAATCCGAGCGATGCCTTCATCGACGGCCGGATCAAGCAGGTTCAGGATAGTCGGAAAAAGTAAGGGCCGCCTTCAGTCCCCGCAATACGATAGTACATTCGAGGCGGCCGACGACAGCGCGATGGAGCAACTTCCTTGCCGTTCATCGCCGCCGCTTCGCGCTCGCGCATCTCATAAAATTAGTGGTCGAGACTCTAGATCACGCTCGGCCGAACGGCTGGAAAGCAGGGGTGAATCGCGAGGAGGGCGGGGTCAGCCGCTTCCGTCGGCGGTGAACCCGAAAAAAATTAAGCCGAACCGGTCGTCCGGCGCGCCGGAATCGCCCTGAACCGGGGCCGAATTTTCTCCGGAAAATCCCGCTGTGTTCCGAAAATATGGGTAATAGCCGCCTGCTTCGCCGATTTGAGGATTGATTGACAGTGAGACTGGATGCGACGTGCTGGTTGAATTAGGCTTATATATGTTTGCGGCGGCGCGTTGATGTAGTACGCGGGAATCGCCTGTTCTGGAATTTTTGGAATGCTTATACTGAATAAACTTTACAGCCTGTTTTCGAACGACATGGGCATCGACCTGGGGACAGCCAACACCCTGGTCCACGTGAAAGGTCAGGGTATCGTGCTCTCCGAGCCGTCCGTCGTGGCCGTGCAATCATCTACCGGGAAAGTCCTGGCGGTCGGCCAGGAAGCCAAGCGCATGCTGGGTCGAACCCCCGGGGACATCGTAGCCATCCGTCCCATGAAGGACGGCGTCATCGCCGACTTTGAAACCGTCGAAAAGATGATTCGCTACTTCATCGCCAAGGTGCACAAGCGCACGACGCTGGTGAAACCCCGCATGGTCATCGGTGTTCCCTCGGGCATTACCGAGGTTGAGAAGCGTGCCGTCCGTGAGTCGGCCGAGCAAGCCGGCGCCCGCGAAATTTATCTGATCGAGGAAGCCCTGGCGGCGGCCATCGGCGCCAATGTTCCCATCCATGAACCGGCCGGTACCATGATCGTGGATATCGGGGGTGGTACCACGGAAATCGCCGTAATCTCCCTGGGCGGCATGGTAATCGCCGACTCAATCCGCATCGGCGGGGACGAATTCGACGAGGCCATCATCCGCTACCTTCGAACGCAGTACAACCTGGTCATCGGGGAGCGCATGGCCGAGGATGTGAAACTGACCATCGGGAATTCATATCCTGAAAAGAAAGTCGAGGTCATGGAGCTGCGCGGTCGAGACGCCATCAGCGGTCTGCCCCGCACCCTGGAAATGGACGGCAATGAGATCCGCAAGGCCCTGAAAGAGCCCATCGACGCCATCCTGGAAGCCGTAAAAAGCACTCTGGAGCGCACTCCGCCGGAACTGGCGGCGGACATCGTGGAGCGCGGTATTGTTATGACCGGAGGCGGATGCCTTCTCAAGGGACTGGATAAGTTCTTGAGTAAAGAAACGGGTGTTCCGGTTTTTCGCGCCGAGAACCCGCTGATTTGCGTGGTGCTTGGAACCGGTAAGTATCTGGAGGAATTGAAATACATTCGCCCGAGCATTAAGTAAGCCGGGCTCCCGGCCGGACACGACTCCGGACGGGCCGAGTGCTTTTTTTATCGTTCATAACCGCTTCGAACCCTTAAATTAAGAAACAAAGACATCAAGAAGCGCGGTCCATAAACACAAATCCATAGAGATAAATCGCAAGAGCCGGCGAACAGGCTTCGTCGTGATTCCGACTTCGAGACACAGCGAAAAAACAGCGACCTTCCGTTTCCGAGCGAAAGCAAGAAACGCGGGACGCGAAAAATACGAATGAATGACCGGTAGGAACCCATGCTCTGGGATATAATCTGGCGAAAGAAGACTACTTTCAGTCTGGGATTTTGTCTTTCCTTTTCCATCCTCTGTCTTTTCTGGCAGGGCAATATCTTTTCGCGCGGCGTCGGCTTTGTCGGCAGCCTCTCGGATCGGATCTCACACGCTCTCAATTCAGGGTTGCGATTCACCGGCACCCTCTGGGTGGCCCTGGACGATTATCGCGAATTGAAGAAGCGCAACGAGGCCATGCAAAAGACGCTGGAAACCCATCGCCTGGAGCGGGACAAATTCGATCAGCTCAAGGGCGAAAACGAACGCCTGCGCAAACTCATGGGTTTTAGTCCCGTTTCGGAGCATCCCGAACTGCGCGCGGAAGTCCTGGGTGTTCAGCTTAATTCCATCAGCCCGCGCATCATCATCGGCAAGGGCAAGCGCGACGGAGTGGGCGTCTATATGCCGGTAATCGCCCGGTCCTATGACGCTTCCAAGAATTTGATTCGGGCCGTGGTGGGCATCGTCATCGCCGTGGACGCCAATACCGCCGTGGTGCAGCCCATGAATCACCCCGGCTTTCGCCTGGGCGTGCGCATGCCGGACACGGGGCAGTGGGCCATCATGACCGGCAACTCCGGTAACCTGTCCGAGGCGCTGTTGACCTACATTGCCCAGGACGCATCGCCCAATAAAGCCACCATCTCAACCATCGATCTGAAGCTTAAGTTAAAGCAGTCCGTGCACACCAGCGGCATGGGCGGAATTTTTCCCCGGGGCATTCCCGTGGGCGTGCTTACCCGCAACGGCCCCCGCAAGGGCGAATTCAAGACCGCCTTCGTGCGACCCTTCGCGCCCATCGGCAATTTGGACTACGTAACCATCATCATCAAAAAACCGGAAGCCTGGCGCAATGGTTCGGGCAAACTCACCAAGTGGGACGAACACCTGACCACCCCCTTCGGCAAGCTGGAATTCCCGGAGAATCTGCGTCGCAAAAAAAGACGCGCTCCGAAGAAGGCCGCGGCTCGGACCAGGCGCAAGACCGAGCCCACGCGTACCGTTACCAAAAAGAAGGAAACGACCGGCGGCACGGGATCCACGACGGGCCCCCGTGTAATTCGCAATGTTCCGGGAGGGCCGCGCTGAATGTTTCTTGAAGCCAGCGTCATCGCCATCGGCGTTCTGATCTCCTTTTACCTGAAGGGTCTGAACTTCCTGGCCTTTAACTTTGTTTATCCGGATTTCCTGATCATCTTTTTGATCTATTTCGCGCTGCGACGCGGCGAATTCAGCGGTATCTGGATCGGCTTTTTCGCGGGTCTGTTGGAAGACTCGGCGATTCTCTTTTTCTCGGACGGTCAGAACGCCTTCGTGCACGTCATCGGCACGCACATGCTCTTCTACACGCTGACCGGTTACATCCTGGGCAAGCTGAATCGCATTATCGACCGGGACAGCATGATGCCCGTGATGGTGGTGGTGCTCGTCACCACGGTCATTGTTCGCATTTGCGTGAAGGGCCTGACCTGGGTCATACAGGATATCAATCAGAACTATGATATTTTCGGGACGGCCGTCTACACCGCGGCCCTGGCGCCCGTCTGGTTCTTCGTATTGAGCTGGGTGTATCGCGCGACGGCGGAGGCCGAACAGCAATGAGTCAGTCCTTATCCCAGTATCGCCTGGAGCGGCGCTTCCAGGCGCGCATTTATATTTTCGCCGGCTTTATTTTTCTAACGGCGGTGGTGCTCATCGTGCAACTGGCCAATCTGCAATTGGTCCACGGCGATGAGAATCGCGTCCTGGCCCGCAAGTTCGTCAGCCGCCAGGAGTTTACCCGCGCACCCCGCGGCCTGGTCTATGACCGGAACTGGCCCAATAATAACGACTCCGCGGATTCCGTACTCGTTAAGAACATCAATTACATTGACTTCGTGATTCATCCCGCGCGCTTCAAGGATCTCAAGCGCGGTCGGGAATACATCCATCGCTTCAGCGTCATCATGGGCCGCAATCCGGCGGACTATCGCGAATTTCTCCAGCCGCGCGCCTGGCGCAAGCTCGTGCGCAAGAACAAGTACATCACCTTGATTACGCGCATGACCCGCCGCGAACAGGAGCGCCTGGCGGCCTTTTCCGTGCTTTCGCGTCGTGGTCAGTTTATTACCAATCACCTGCGCTATTATACCATGGGTCCGGCCCTGGCCCACGTCACCGGTTACGTGGGTTTGCCTTCGCGGCGAGAGCTCAAGGCCAAGAAGGCGCTTTCGTATCAGTTCATCGGCAAGGGCGGCATGGAAGCCGTCTACGACAACCAGCTACGGGGCACGGACGGCGTGAGCATTCGCCACCGCGTCCTGGACTACCAGGAGACCATGTCCACGTCCGAGCACGGCAACAACCTGGTGCTCACCATCGACCGCAGGATGCAGGCCGCCGCCTACAATGCCCTGGTGAAATCCAAGAAGCGCGGCGCCGTGGTCGCCATCAAGGCCGCCACGGGCGAAGTCCTGGCCATGGCTTCCAATCCGGCTTTCGATCCCAACATCCTTTCCAGCGGAACGAGCAAGCAACGCACCAGCCATTTCTACTATGTTAAGGAGCACGAGGGCTTTCTGAATCTGGGCATTCAAGCGCGCTTCCCGCCGGCTTCCAGTTTCAAACCCATCGTGGCCCTGGCGGCGCTGGAATCCACGGGGCGATTCGCCGCCAATGAAAATACGGCCTTTCGCTGTCGGGGTAAGTGGACCCTGGCTTCCACCTTGAAGAGCGTTCCCGATTCCCATTATTTCTGTCATGAGCACGCCGGACACGGCATGAACAACATGGTGATGGGGCTCGCGACTTCCTGTAACGTGTATTTCTATCAACTGGGCTACAACATCGGACCCACGCGCATCATTCACTATGCGCGCGCCTTCGGTCTGGATAAAAAGACCGGGATCGATCTGCCGGGCGAAATCGCGGGGCACGTTCCCGATCAGCGCTGGAAGCAGGTGCGATTGTCTTCGCGCTGGTACGACGGAGATACGGTGAACCTTTCCATCGGCCAGGGTTTCCTCCAGATCACACCCATTGAGAACGCGGTGATGTACGCCGCGCTGATCAACGGCGGTCGCGTGTTTCGCCCGTATCTCTTGAAGGAAATTCGCAACCCGGTGAGCAATCGCCTGCTGCGAAGAAACGTTCCCCAACTGGTCAGTGAAATTCCCGTGGCACGCGGCACGCTGGACGTGATTGATCGCGGTTTGCGCGCGGTTGTTACCAGGGGAACCGTTCGTCATCTTAATAAACGCAATCGCCTGCCCATCGCCGGTAAAACCGGCACCGCGCAAACGCGCAGCCGCCGTAACGGACGCAATCACGCCTGGTTCGTGGGCTACGCTCCCCACGGCGCTTCGCCCGAGGATCTGATCGTAGTCGCGGTCTTCGTGGAATACGGCCAGGGCGGTTCGGCGCGGGCGGCCCCCATTGCCGCGGAAGTGCTCTACGCCGCTTTTCCCGATTGGAAGCCGGGCGGTAAGGTGCCCGGGACGAAGGTTCCGGAAAATAAAACGCCGGAAAACAAGACGCCGCCCACGAGCGCGAATGCTCCCGGTGATACCGTGACCGGTAACTTGCCGGGTACCGGCCGCCCCGACGCCAACTAGTACGGAAGCATCATGGAAAAACGGTATCGCATCGATTTCTTTCTCCTGTTCAGCGTCATCGTCGTCGTCCTGGCCGGAATTTTGACGCTCTATTCCCAGGAACGCATCATTTCCGAGGGGAGCGGCGAAGGACGCTGGTTCAAGCAAACCATCTTCTTTATCGTTTCGCTGGCGGTTTGTCTGGGCGTGCGAAAGTTCAACTATCAGTTCATGGGCGGCTATGCCCTGCCGTTTTATCTGGTGTGCATCGTCTTGCTGCTGCTGGTTCTGGTTCCCGGCATCGGTAAGCAGATCAACGGCGCGCGTTCCTGGATTCGCTTCGGGCCCATGGGTTTTCAGCCGTCCGAACTGGCCAAGCTGGGCACCATCATCTTGCTTGCGAAGTATCTCGAGCTCAAGGAAAAGGACATCGATAAGATTCCGGCCCTGCTCATGGCGTTCGGTATTACCGTGATCCCCATGCTGCTCATTGTCGTGCAACCGGACTTCGGCGGCGCGCTTTCGCTGGCGCCCATTCTGCTGCTGATGCTGTTCATCGCGGGCGCGGACTTTTATCACATCAGTTCCGTTGTAATTTTCTTCGGCGTGTCCCTTTCCATTCCGCTCTACATCGAATACCATAAGATTACGCTCGTGGAGCCCCTGCGGGATCACCTGGTGGATCTGGGTCAGCGGGACCTCATTCCGTCGGTGAATATTCTCAAGACGAATATCTGGAATTTCATCGACGACAAGATTATCGCCGGCAATGTCGCGGGGGGAGACCGGGGCTACCTCACGCGCCTCATGGGCGACGACAAGCTCTTCGCGAAGCTCACCGAGGCCGCCGGCACCGTACGCTACGAGTCGGGCGGATTCATCCTACGCGTGATCGAAAACCAGACCCTGCTGATCATCGTCGGTTCGCTCTTATCACTGGCGGCGCTGGCGCTTTTCGTCGTTCGATTTACCCAGGGCACTTCCATGTCTCGCCTGCGGCGATTCTACATTCCCATGGGCGTTCTGGGCGTTTCGCTCTTGTCCGCCGTGGCCGTGCAGCAGACGTTCTCCTTCAAGCGCTACCAGGTAGTTCGCGTTACCGCTTTCATTAATCCGGACAAATTCCCGCGCGATGAAGCCTATCACATTCGCGCGTCCAAGGCCGCCATGGGTTCGGGAACGCTCACCGGTCGCGGCGTTTTCAAGGGCCACATGACCATGGGCGAAAGGCCTCTCGTTCCGGAAGCGTTCACGGACTTCATTTATACGTCCTGGGGCGAACGAACCGGATTCGTCGGCGCCGTGCTCATTCTATTGTTGATGGTTTCCATTCCCCTGCGCGGATTGCAAATCAGCTTCGAGGCCCGGGATCGCTTCGGCGCCCTGCTGGCCGCGGGCATCTCATCGCTTTTCTTTTATCATATCTTCTTTAACGCGGGTATCGCCGTGGGGCTGCTGCCGGTAACCGGTTTGCCGCTCAGCTTCATGAGCTACGGCGGTTCGCACCTGCTCACGTGCATGATCGGCGTCGGGATTCTACTCAGCGTC
>CAZGYS010000010.1:0-26851 GCA_964530305.1 uncultured Leptospiraceae bacterium | reverse complement strand
TACACTCTTTTCCTTCGCGTCGCCCACCCAGGTGCCGTTTTTGCTGCCGAGGTCTCCGCCTCATCGAATAAGAGCACGGCGCCGCCTCGCTCCGCCGCATCGAACACCTTTCGCAGGTTCTTTTCCGTTTCGCCGATGTACTTGCTGACGACGGAGCTAAGGTCGATGCGATACAGATCCAGGCCGAGATCGTTGGCGATAACTTCCGCGGCCAGAGTCTTGCCCGTGCCGCTGGGACCCGCGAACATGGCGCTGATGCCGAGGCCTCTGGTGCCCTTGGAGGCGAATCCCCATTCATTGTAGACTTTCGTGCGGTGCCGAACGTTACGGACCACGTCTTCAAGAATGCGGGTCTGCGAATTCGGTAAAATTAAATCTTCCCAGTTGGAAGCGCTGACGATATGTTGAGCGAGATCCTGCATGGCCGGTCTCGCGTGTATGCGACATGCTTCCCACACGATATCGCCCGTTACGGGATTGGCGCCGGCTTCCAGCTCGGCGGCGACGACGACGGTGGCGATGTCGGCGGCTTCCAGGTTGAACTGCCCCGTTATGCGATCGATGTCTTCGGCGGGAAGCACCGTATTCGGCGCCAGCGCTTCGACCCAGAGGTCGGCTTGTTCCGTTTGAGTGGGGCGTTGCAGGCGAAAACGGGGAATGTTGCCCAGCGAAACCGGCTCCCTTGACGAGAAGATTAGAGGTCCGCCGCGTTGGGTGATGAAGTTTTGCGCGCGACGCATTAAGTCCGCGTCCATGGTTTCCGGCAGGTGAACAATCAACGCGCTCTGGGCCAGGGTCGCTTCGCGTTCCCATATACGAAATATTAGTCCTTGCTCCATTAAATATTCAGGGACGCTTGTGAGCGAAAGACTGTGGAGCATCATGCCTTTTTGCGCGGCATGGTGCGCCGCTACGGTAAGCTTATCGGCTTCCGCGTCTCCGTATAAGAGAATCGCCGGCCAAGTGGTTTCGTCTTCATCGGCCCAGGCGAGGGGTATCGTGTAGGTCGCATCCAACTGTGATTGCGGCGGAGTGGCGCTGGTCTCAACAGGCGTAAGCAGTCCGGCGATTAGCTCTTCGCTCGTCAGCAAGCCGGTCAAAAAATGCAGGATTCGTTCGGGAATATAGAGCGGCGCTTGTGTAAGGGTTCCACCCTTCCCCGGTTCGATGAGTCTGCCGCGTCGGAGTGCGGCCTGCGGCGATAGAGCGCTCCAGTGAGGTGAAGGCAGCGTAGTCAAGGCCAGGTTGAAAGTCGGATAGATCTTACTGGCTCCTTGAATGCGGGCCATCAAGGTTTCGAAGCCCGCGTCGAGCTCCATGCCGGCGCAGACAAGTAGAATGTCCCGCTCGAAATCGGTAAGTTCGAATTTCGTCGCGATTATGTCCAGATGCGAAGGCGAAGTAAGGTCCGCCAGAGCCAGCGCGATTTCGGCCTCCGCGTCGGTGATACGCTGAGGCGGCGGCGTTTGCTCCAGGGGCGGCGTGCCGCTACCGGCTTCAAGATAGTCCGCGAATAGTTCAAGCCACGCGAAAACGCGCGCAAGGTGCGCGTTCAAGTAGCGTTGATTTGCCTGCGTCCAGACGCTGTTAGTGGGGTCGCTCATCTTTTATTCCGTTGTTCCAGGTTTATCAGGCGGCTCGCTCGTCGCGAAGTTCGCTCAATTTTTTGTTCAGTACATAGCCGGCTTTCACCACGGCCGTCACTTCAAAGGCGGTAACGCCCGGTTGTTCCGGTATGAGAAAATCAAACTGACCGTCACCTTCGGTTAGGCCGCTGACATCCACGGTTGATTGATCGGGCAAGGTCCAGGTGCCGAAAATCAGGGCATCCTCGATATTGGTGCCGCTGGTATCTTCAATGTCCACGCGTGCTCTTACGTTGGAGCCGGGTCCGCCCATATTGATGTTGTTCACGATGAACGCCTGAAGGTTCTCGGTGCTGAGTATTGGTCCGTTGTATTCGCCGGTGCCGGCGTCTTTCGTAAGCGCACTTTCCAGATTGTCGACGCGTGTGCGAATAAAGTACTCGGCCTGCAGGATGTGTTTCGCGGGGAAACGTACAAAAGTCTGGGCTTCGCTTCGCGGCGGTGCGGGTATGGAAAAGGATGCGTTTTCGCCGCCGATGACGCCGTTCAACAGCAGCAGGGCATGCTGCGAGGGTTCGAGCGGAGGATTCATTTCGACGATGATGTCGATATCGATGGTTCCGTCCGTATTGAATTCCAGTTCCTCGAACGTAGTTCCAACGATGGAAGGCTGTATCGCGGGAGTTTCCACGGCGGGCGGAACCGCCGGGCCGAGGGTCGACTGTATATCGCTGACGGGCAGGCCGGCGGTAGGCGTAACCGGTGCTTCCAGAAATACGACACTGCAGCGATAAGCCACGGACAAGCTGTAGGACGTTTGAAAGAAAACAGACCAGAGTTTGGAAAGTTCCTCCAGGTTTAGCAGCAATTGCGTAAACTTAATGGACTCGGCCTGATCCGCCAGGTTGGAGTCCGCGAGGTAGTGATCAGGATCTCCCTGAGTAATCGTATCGATGGCGTTTTGAATAAGTTCGCGACCAATAATCGGACGCGCGTGCAGAGCGGAAACCACGCTGCCCAGCATTCGTTGCGCTTCCAGTTCGCTTTCGTCGCCGTAGAAAGAGAATATATAATCGAGATTCAGGGCCGCGCGGGGACGCGCTACATAGCCGCCGCCTCTATTTCTCGTCGGCAAGTCATCGTTGCGAAACGCCGTGTTCGGGCTTGACTGGTACATGTAAATGTTCAGGCGAGCGTTGTTGTTGCCGCTGTTGAAATCGTTCGGTCGTAATGTGGATACGTCCACGCCGGGTACGGCCGCGCTGACATGAGGAGTGAGATACTCCTTGATCGCCGCCGTGACTGCTGCGATTGATAGAAAATTACTCATGATACGGCTCCATTTCGACGCTGAATGTACTCTTCCAGCGAAAGTGTCGGTTTACGCGCGGGCGGCGGCGTTATGTCGGGAAGAGACTGAGGTGTCGAATCTCCCGCGTTGATTTCCACGCGACCGATGTTAACTTCAATTTTGGATTGTAGTCTGGATTCGGGATGCGCGAACTTTTCCAGCCTTGAGGCGGTATCTTTCCAGGAGGAACTGCTTGCCGTCGGTGCGATTCGCCGCGGTTGCTGTTCGCCGGTGCTTTGGGTGCGCTCGACGAGGGTTCGCGTTTCTCGATTTACGATTGTTTGCTGATTTCTTGCCTGGTTTCTCTGTTTCGTATTCGTGACTCTCGACCTGGCTTGTTGCTCGCCGGTAGAAAAGTCGTCCGCATCGGTCTCAATCAGTTTGTCGTGATTCCCGGGGGCCTTACTCGAGGTTTTACGAGACGAAGATGAGAATCGCGCATCGCTTTTTTCGAGATCGCCCCGGCGCGCGCTTGTCGCGGCTGGTTCGTTGAGCGAAGCTTGCTGCTTCGTTACGATTTTATCAACATGCTTCTCTACGTTTCGAACATCGACGCTAGGTGCGATTCGACGCGACGTTTCGCCGGTGGATTCTTCTTCGCCTTCTATTCGTGTTCGCGGAGCAGTGTCGCGGGTCGCGGAGGATTTGTAAGTGCTGTCGGAAAATTTTGAATCGCTCCGGCTATTCGTGGTCACTGATGGCCGCCCGGTCGTGTCGCGGGATATGTCCGCGGCACGAGTCTCATCCAGCGCTTCGTGAGCATTAGAGGATGATACGATGGTTTCGCGGCGCTCAATCGTGCGACTTTCGATCTCGTCCGTGACGGAATCCGTTGTCGCGGATTGTGACGGCGCGATTCGTTTGTTTTGCGCGGCGGGAGACGGAGAATCGGCGGATGTATGCGTCTCATGATGAATTGCATTCGTTTGGCCGGTCATCTTCGTTGGGTCGATGATTGCCGCGGAATTCTGGGTGTCGCCCTCCACGGACGAATCCATTCTAGTGGTAATGCTTATTTCACTCTGCGTGTCGCCGGCCGCGGCACGCGGCGCGATGGGTTCAAAATTGCTCCGCGAAGACTCATGGCTTTGGATGGCCGGATGCTCCGCGGGCTTGTTCGCGGGCGAACGTTCGTTCGCGCTCCCCATGGAAACGGTTCGGGGTGGGTCCACGTTTTCCGTGGCGGAGGCGATGGTGAATTTCGTTTCGCTCGGCGAAGGGGCGCTTTCAGATAGGCTGACTGTTGGCGTATCCGCGGTGTTGCCGGCGTTCGTCTGGTTGAAGTCCCGAGGCGATACGGCGGGAGCCGGCGCGGGTACGTGCGCGGCTTTTCGAGCGATTGCCGGGGAGTCGCTCCGTGACGCGTCGGTAATCGAAGGAAGAGAAGCGGTTTCTTGCGCCGAGGCGTCAGGATTCGGCGTTGCCGCATCGTCGGAGACTTCGGTGGCGGAATTTTCGTGCCGCTCATTGACCTGAGAAGGCCTGGCCATGGTGCGTTCTTCGCGAACTCCATGCTGATCGGTCTCGGCGTGAATCTCGGTTACATCTGCTCCCGGCGCGTCCCCGGAAAAACGAGGCGCGACGAGCGGTTCAACCAGGGGGAAATCGCCCTGAGTGCGGCTTATCAGTCTGTGTACAAAATCGCTCATGTGCCTATCATTTCCAAATAGATTTTTCTTCGCTCCGGGTTTAGTCGCAAAATATCCGTTTCAGTCCATCCGTAGTATCGCGCCATGTCGTGCACGTCTCGGAGCACGCGTCTGGCATGGGTCGAAAATTCACTCCATAAAAAATGTACAATGTCGAAAATAGTCTGGAACTTGTGTTCGCAGTTCGGGCACTCCAACTTTAACAGTATCTCCGCGCGCGTGTCCGCTTCATACATGTCCTGGGATGCCGCTTGCAGAAGTTCTTCCGGCAGTTCGTCCGGGGAAACTTCCTCATCGTTGGCGCTGGCGCGAAGAATGCATCGCCTGAATAGTTCTCGATACGCCCTTCGCTTATCCCGATAATCCAGGAGGGCGGCAAGATCGAGGCTGTTCGGTAGGCGAAATTCAATTTCATGTCTTTCGTCTCCACGCGTTAAAGTTTCAGTCTCGTTTTTGGGTTCGTGTCCGCGAATATCTTGGACGCGAATGTTGAACTCCAGGCTTTCGCCGCACTCTTCACAATTACAGTATACGGGCAGGGAACCACCAAAGGTGGATTCCCGTACTCGTAACAAAATGTCGTCGCGTTCGCCGATCGGAAGCATCGCCAGACCGCCGTAGTCCGAATCCGGGTAGGACTCCGAAATCATGGACAGCGCGCGGTCCAGCGGATGCAGTGTTCGGCCCCGTTCCCAGAGCCGAAGAATTTCCTGATCGGTCAAACGTTTCATTATGCGATATCGCTAAGTGCCGGTTCGGCCGGCTCAACTACCTCGATGTCGCGTTCCCAACCTTCGTTCTCGAGCTTGATGGTCTCGATGGCGATGGCGTTTCCATTCGCATCCAGATCAGGCATGGCCTGAAAGTCGGATACCCAGCAGCGATAGACTTTATAAGCCTTCGCCAACTGACCGGCTTCGTTGTAGACTTCGATGATGATGTCTTTACGAAAGTCGGACAGTGAGGATTCGCTGCCGAATCCGGACTGGACGTTCCATACCTTGTTCGCCCATCGCTCGAACTCGGGATCATGAGTCACGCCTCTTTCAAGGGTGATCTCGGAGAATTCCGTTTGTCCGGGCGATTTGCGCATGGTGTTGGGGTCTCCGCCGACACGATGCTTTACGACTTGAGTCGTTCGTTTCAAGGCGCCGACTTTGCTGACGCCTGCCACGTAACGGCCGTCCCACTTAACACGAAACTTGAAGTTCTTGTAGGGATCGAACCGACTTGGGTTTACACTGAATTCCATTGGTTCCTCCTTATGCTGTTTGTCCGGCTATTTGCTGGATTTTCAGAATCACGAACTCCGCGGGTTTCAAAGGCGCGAAGCCCACGACGATGTTTACGATACCGCGATCGATGTCGTTCTGGGTCGTGGTTTCGCTGTCGACCTTGACGAAGTACGCGTCCGAGGGACGAGAACCCTGGAAGGCACCCTGGCGAAACAGTTCCGCCATGAAGGAACCTACGTTCAGTCGAATCTGGGCCCAGAGAGGCTCGTCGTTCGGTTCGAACACGACCCACTGGTTGCCGCGAAACAGCGACTCTTCGATAAACAGCGCCAGGCGACGAACGGGAATATACTTCCATTCGGATGCCAGGCGATCGTCGCCTTCGAGAGTACGCGAACCCCAGACGATACGTCCGGCGGGCGGTTTGTTTCGCAGGCAGTTGACGCCTTTCTGATTCAGCTCACCGTTTTCGGGATCGGAAAGATCCAGCGACAGGGCGGGAACGTTGTTCAACGTAGCTTCCAGGCCGGCCGGTGCTTTCCAGATACCGCGCGTGGAATCGATGCGCGACATTACACCCGCGATGGCTCCGGAAGGAGCGAAGTCCTCCAGGCGGTTTTCGCGCAGCGGGTTTTGCTGGCGAATACGCGGAAAGAAAACCGCCGCGTGATCGCTGGTGGGCAGCGAGTCAACGCCGGTTTTCGCGAGTTCCTTCGTGGTCCAGCCGGCGGGGGGATCGATAATGTAAAAAGCGCGTCGCGTTTTTACATAGGCTTCGGCCGCGGTGATTACTCCGCCGTCCACGTCGCCATTGGAAAGGTGGGGGGGGATAACCAGCAGATTGAAGATGTCCGCCTTTTCCAGGGCGTAGAGACCTTCTTTGTCCGCTTGTTTGGTGCCGTTAATGAAGTTGTTAACGTCCAACTCTTCGCCGTCGGAACCGGGCGTGGTGTTCGTAAAGGTTCCGGCGTCGGGTCGTGCTCCGGGCAGGTTCAGCGGCGTGCGAACACGCATGAGGCTGGATTCTTGTTCGAGAACAAGATCTACCTGGCGCAAGTTTCCGGCGAGAATGGAGACATTGCGATGGGTTTCGAAAGCTCCCGTCGCGGTATCCGTAATCGTCAGGTTGAAAAGCGAAGTGTCGTCGGGTAGGTCCGTGTTTACTTCGGTGTCGATCGTAACTTCCAGATTGGTGCCCCAGGCGCCCGGATAGGCTGCTTCGAGCTCAATCGTGTTGGTAGCTCCACCGGCATCAAGGTCGGCTTTCGCCTGGCCCGAGGCCGGATCTTCGTACAGTCTGACGATAATCGCCTGACTGCCTCCGTTCAAATAGAAATCACGTACGGCGAAACTCATGGAACTGTCGACCCAAAGGCCGCCAAAGATCCTTTCGTAATCTCCGTAGTTATTGATTATTACCGGTTCGTCGGTAGGGCCTCGCAATGCTCGACCGATAAAGGCGGTGACAGATGTGGCCACTCCCGTTATCGTGCGAACTCCGCTCGGAATTTCCTCTACGTAAACTCCCGGATAAGTAGGTGCAACTGGCATCTAGCTCCTCCTAAACAAAGTCTGCGCGTACACTAACGTACGGCGAAGGCGTGTCAATATACATACGATGCGAAGCGAAGCGAAGGACTTAAAAAAACAGGAAGATTGTTCACCGCGCGAAAAGTTAAAACTTTTACTTTCGCGTGCGCGATGGGTGTGATGCGTGTTTGCGGTTGCGGCGAAATGTCGCGGTAGGGCGCGCGAAAGGCGATTGCGCGGGGGAGTTGAAGGTGATGCAAAAAAATGCCCGCGACTTTCGCCGCGGGCGTTCGGCTTATTCCTTGTCGGTCAGCTCTTTTATCGCCTCGATCAAGACGGCGACAAGCTTTCCATATTCGATGCTTTTGTATCCATCGGGCGCGGTAGATACGACTTCCGGTAGAACGTCTTCAACTTCCTGGGCTATCAGTCCCAGTTGCGGCCCTCCGGTCAGCGTCATGCCGTTCGTTGCTTTCGCGTTCCAGTCGAAGCGAACGCCGCGGAGTTTGTGGAGCAGTCCCAGGGCTCCGTCCAGTTCTTCTACGTTGGTTTTCCAGCGCGAATCACTGGGCGAAACATTAGCGCCGCGAATCGTGCCGTTTACGTCCAGTTCGTAAGCGGGCGTCGTGGTGCCGATGCCCACGCGGCCGCCCATGTAGGCCAGTCCGTTTGTAGCGGGCTCCCAGGCGGCGTCGCCTACATGCTTGATCTTCATGATCCACACGACGCTCATGTTGACGGGACGCGTTTCACTATCCGTTCGCGGCGTGCCGTTGACGCCGTCGGAGATAGGATCCGTTATAGTGTATCCGTTTATGGTTCCTTCGGAGCCTGCGTTCGCGACCGCCGGAATAGTATTGGTAATGGGCAGCACGCCGGTATTATGCGCGAAACTATAGGCGTGGTGGTGTCCCTGGAGCGCATCGTCCTGTCCGGAGCCCGATGTTAGACCACCGCGAAGAAACATGGACTTTTTATCCGCGATGTCTGGGCTGTCGGCCCCGGCGGGATCACCGTTCAAGTTCGGAATAGTTTGGCCGTCGTAGGGCGATTCGATATCGCTTAACACCTGGCCGTTACACTCGACCCATCCGAGAGGCATGGAAGGCGTTCCGGTAAGATCCTTGTGCCAGGCCATGATGGTTCCGAGGGGTACTTCGCGTCCGCCTCCGGAAGAGCCGAAGCTGCCGCCGCTACCGGCAAGCGTCGTCGTATTTCCGTAGCCGTCCTGGAAGAGCAGGGAGCCGGCCTGGTCTTCGACGATGGTCGCGCCGTTCTGAAGTGTTCCGTCGAATCCGTTGCCCGAAGCATCGCGGATAGTCGTCGCCGAAGCTCCGTCGTCCATGGGCCAGAAACCCAGCATGTTTACGCTGTAACGCTCGGTGAGGTCCGTTCCGCGACCGGCGTTGTGTATCGCCGCTATGTCGGAATCAGTCAACGCGCGATCCCATACGGCCAGGTCGTCCAGGGAGCCGTAAAAGAAGCTACTGTGACCGGTAGACGACTGATGCAGCGAACCCACGCGCCATGGGAAATTGAAACTCACGATATTGTTCAACGGAGAGCCGAGGAGATCCGGATTGTCGGAAATACGACGCCCATCCAGGTATTGCCTGAGCTGGCTGCCTTCGCGCACGAGCGCCGTATGGTGCCATTCGCCGATGATGTTGCCGATGTTGTCCGCGAATTGCGAGCTGGCGGTGCCGGGATACTCAATGTACTCAAGCACGTGCGTTAATCGCGTTTCGCTGTCGCCGATATGGCCGAGCAGCAGATGTGGGCCGCCGTTTGTAGCGCCGGTGTCGTCGCGCAGATCGAGGATGTAAGTCGGATCCGTCACCGCCGTTTCAATTCCGCGTAGACGAAACCAGATCGAAACCGCGAAATCGCCGACCGTCGCGTTCCCCAGGGCCGGCATGGTAACGTAGTCGGCGTTACCATCCAGCTCGAGATACGACAGGTCCGTGGAGCGCGTATACAGTTTGCCGAATCCCAGAGTTGCACCCGGAGTAGGAATGCCTTCGCGGAGCGAAAGAGCGCCGTCAACGGTCAGTTTTGAAACGGGCGCGGTGGTGCCGATGCCCACATCGCCATTGTCGAAGCTCACGCCCTGTGGAACATTCACCCACACGCCGTTGCCGGTGTGCTTGATTTTCATGATCCATACAACGGACATGTTGACGGGGCGCGTCTCCTCGTCCACGCGCGGCGTGCCGTTGGTGCCGTCGTCGACCGGATCACCCGTTTCAGTGGCGGTAGCCGTGATGACATCTCCACCGGGCGTTTTACCGCTGCCGCCTGGTTCGGCGACGACGAAACGGCCGTCGCTGAAGCCCGGAGGTTGTGCATGGCGATGGCCCTGTAATGCGTCGTCTTCAAACACACCCGACGTAGTATCGCCGCGAAGGAAAGAACCCTTCGTGTTCCAGCTCTCTTTCGGATTGTTCAGGTCCGGAATCGTCTGAGTATTGTAAGGCGATTCCGGATCGCTCAAGATCTGGCCGTTACATTCAACCCAGCCTGCGGGTATCGCGGGCGTCCCCGAGAGATCCTTGTGCCACGCCATGATGGTGCCGATGGGTACGTCGCGTCCGGTAGAGCCGGCGCTCCAGGGAAAACTTCCCGCGCCCGCGAGGGTCGTCGTCGTTCCGCGCCCGTCCTTGTAATACAGGCTTCCGGTAATTTCAGTATCGTAAGTCGTATTGGCCTGGAGCGTTCCATCGAAACCATTCCCGGAGTTGTCGACCAGGGTGGTCGGCGTGTCGGCCGTGTTTACGGGCCAGTAGCCGATGATGCGTAACGCGTACTTCGTCATGAGGTCGGCTTCACGGCCGGCCGCGAAAATCGCCGCGATGTCGTGAGACTGAATCGCGCGACGCCAGGTGGCTATTTGCGAAAGTGAACCGTTCAGCCAGTTGTTGCCCGGTGTGCTCTGAGTTTGAAACGTACCCACGCGCCAGGTGTGGGAGAGATCTATGTTCGCGCCCGTGGGCGTAATGCCCTCCGTCGGATTGTCCGAAACCAGAATGCCGTCGAGATAGGCGCGCGTGACGGCGCCTTCGCGTACGATAGCCGTATGGTGCCATTCGCCGGTTAACTCGCCGACATTGACTCGAAACTGATAATCGTTCGCGGGCTCTCGTACATTGTAGACGAGTTCGTATTCGGTTGTGCCGCCGTGGTCGAATGCCAGCGTAAAACCCTGCCCGGACGCGCCGTCGCCGCGCATGTCGACCAGGTAGGTCGTGCCCGATTGGGGCGCGTCCACTTTGAACCAGCACATCAGCGTAAAGTCGCCCACCGTTTGCGCGAGGGAAGGCATGGATATGTAGTCGCCGACGCCGTCCAGTTGAATATGGCGAAGGGTCGCTTCCTGCGCGTAGATCTTGGCGAAGCCGATGTCCGCGTCGGGAACCGTGCCGCCTTCCTTAATGGATAGGTCGCCGTCCACGGTTAGTTTCGCGTTGGCCGTGTTCGTTCCGATGGCCACATTGCCGTCACTATAGAAGGTATCGTTGGCATTGATGCTCCAGATGTTCGCGGCATCCGCCTGTTTGACTTTCATGATCCAGACGACGGTCATGTTTACGGGGCGCGTCTCGGCGGCTCCCGTAAGCGTCGTGCTCCCGTTCGGCGCGGGATTGACTCCATCGCCTCGTGCCATGGAACCCCCGGGTCCGAATGCGCCCGCGGTGTCGAATATCGGCGTTATCAGGTGATCATGGGAACCTACCTCGTCTTCCTGTCCGGCTCCGGAAGTTAAGCCGCCGCGAAGGAACATCTGGTACTTGTCGGCCAGGTCGGGGCTGTTCGCGCCCGCGGGATCGCCGTTCAAGTTGGGAATCTCCGCGCCGTCGTAAGGCGAATCTCCGTCGTTTAGAATCTGGCCGTTACACTCGACCCATCCGTCGGGTATCGCCGGAGTGCCGCTTAGCGATTTATGCCAGGCGATAATCGTTCCCAGGGGCGTGGAATCGCCTCCGCCGCCTCCGGGGCCGCCGGCCGTAGTCTGGAGGGTTCCGTCCGGAAACATGATCCCGTCGACGCCGGCCGTTCCGGCGATGTGCAGTTTCGCCAGGGGATCGTCGGTACCGATACCGATATTACCCGTCAGGTTCTGCGCGAACAGAATCGGCGAACCGCTGACCGGATTGGGTTCTTCCGCGGCGATGTTCGACGCGATAACGGCATTAGGATCGGTCAGCACGTATTCCGTGCCCGTGTTGATGGTCAACACGCCGCCGAACTGGTACAGATCGGCGATTTCCTCGGCCGTCAGCGCGCGATTGTAAATGCGCGGATCGTCGATGGTGCCCTTGAAATTGTCGCGGGAGGTAGAACCGTCCGACGTCGCGGCGTGTGCTCCGATCATCGCGGGGATGGTATTCACCATGATGTCGATCTGGCCGACGTTGAGCGTCGTGTCCAGTTGGCCGTCGATGTAGATTCGCATGTCGCCCGCCGTGCGATCGTAAGTCGCCGCGACGAAATACCATTGATTATAAGTCAACGCCTGCATGGAGAAAAGCTGATGCAGAGTGTTGTCCGGTTCAATGAGCGAAAATTCCAACTTTTGACCATTGGCGTGCGATATGTCGATGTTATAGGAGCGCGCGCCATGAGTGTGATGCTTGGCGATGATCATGCCGGACGTCGCCGCGTTCGAGCCCGTACCGGGTCCTTCGCAGAAAATCCAGGCCGACATGGTAATATTGTTGGCAACGTCCAGACTGGCGCTATCCGGAATGAAAACCCGGTCGTCCGCGCCGTCGAAGAGAAGCGCGCGATTCGCGTTACCGTTTCTATCCGCGGTCCAAACGGGACCGACGAGCGTACCCGTATTGCCGTTGCCGGAACGGTCGGTAACGGATGTACCCGTACCTTCATCCAGATTGTAGACGGCTACGAGATCCGTGATTTCGCGCGTTGCCGAGGCGTTCAGATCGGTCGCCAGGCTTCGCCGTAGATATTCGCGGCCAGGATCGGAAGGCGGCAAGCTGCTTTCGCCTTCATAGAGGGCCGTAACCTCCGCGTCGGTGAGCGCGTGGCCGTAGAGACGGAACCGGTCTATGGCGCCGTCGAAATACTGGGAAGTGCCGGGGCGATTGCCCAGGTTCAGGGTTCGCGGCGTAGCATCACTGATGGGCGCGGGTGAACCGCTGGAACCGAATGTGCCCTCTTCGCGTACGCCGTTGATGTAGAGTCGTATTTGCGAAGGGCCTACGCCGCCGTCCAGAACGCCGACGATGTGCACCCATTCCCCGGTATTAACCACCGAACTTGATTGACGATTGACGAAATTGCTGGCCGACTTGTGGTTATAAACGGCTACCGTGTCGCCGCTCTGGTCCAGCAAAAATTCGTCCTGCCAGCTGGAATGCTGCAGCGACATTATGGTGCGAGTGGCACCGGAGGCGGTGGTCTTTATCCATACACTCACGGAACCGGTGGTTCCGAAACCCCAGTTGCGAGGGCTGGAAGTGGCGCTCTGGTTGCTGCCGTTTAGTTCGAGAGCGGTGCCGCGAATGCCCGCGCTATACGAAGCATTGTGATTGAGCACGGTTCCAAAACCGGCCTTGTCCACCATGGAGGTGCCGCCGCCTTCATCCATGTCGTACGCGGCCGCGACATCGTCGATGATGTCCTCGAAAGTCAGATCGGCTGAACCACCCTGCGTTGCGTCCGGTTTGCCGTACTGCATGAAGATCGTGCGATTCGCGCTTTCGCCGATGACGGGCAGACGGACCCAGAATAAGGTCTCGGCCGTGTTGATGCCCGACTCTACGAAGTGGGGCAGGATGGTCGTGCCGTCGGTATCCGTGAAAACGATATCGCCGCCGTCCGCGCGCATCTTACCTGCTTGCACCAGCGCAAGGGTGTCGAGCGTCAGGCTGATCTGGAAGTCCGCGAAAGCACTGTCTCGTAGATTGGCCAGGTTGATCGGTTGACGATACAATCGCCCCTGCACGCCCGCCATGGTTACCTGGGCGTCCACGCGAAGAGGAGCCTCGAAGTGATCCTCGGCGCTGATGTGAACCTTCGCGGTGGCGGTTTTGGCGCCCACGCCGACCTTGCCGTCGTCGAAATAGATATCTTCGCCGTTTTCGCGCCACAGGCCGCGGTCGCGATCGGTTTCGCGGACTTTCATGATCCAGACGACCGTCATGTGGACGGGCGCGGTTTCAGTGTCTACCCGGGGTGCGCCATGGGTTCCGTCGTCCACGGGGCCGCTACTGGTCATTCCCTGGTGGGGAAATTGCGTGCCCGTGGGGGGAATGGTGCCGGCGAACGTGAGCGTTGATACGGCGTTATAACTGTGCGCGTGGCCCTGGAATCTATCATCGACCAGTACCCCGGAGCTCGTATGACCGCGAAGGAACTGACCTTTATCGTTCCAGGCTTCCTTGGGATTATTCAGGTCCGGGATTGTTTGTCCATTGTACGGCGAAGCAGGATCGTCCAGTACCTGACCGTTACACTCGACCCAACCGTCGGGAATCGCCGGCGTATTTACCATGTCCCTGTGCCAGGCCATGATGGTCCCCAGGGGAACTTGATTTCCGGAACCACCGGTTCGATACGAATCGCCGCCGCCCGCGAGCGCGGTAACATTACCGAAGCCGTCCTTGAAGTAGAGCGTGCCCACGCGTTCCGGCGTAATGCTTGCGCCGTTTTGAATCGTGCCGTGCAGATTGTTACCGGAGGTATCGTCCAACTGGTTCGGCGTCAGGCTGGACGTCATGGGGTAGAAGGCCAGCAAGGACGACGCGAAAGCGGTCGGCACGTCGCTGCCGCGCCCGCCGTTATGAAGCGCGGCGACTTCGTCCGTCGTCAGCGCGCGTTCCCACACGCCCAGGTCATCCAGACTACCGGGGAACGCGAAAAAGAGCGGATTGGTATCCGTGGCACGGCGACCAATTCGCCAGGTGGTGACCCAGTTGAAGGGATCGTTTTTCGGCGTCGCGCCGTTCGTGGGTTCCGCGCTTACCAGGCGACCGTCTACATACATGCGCAGCACGGCGCCTTCGCGGCTGAAGGCGACGTGATGCCACTCGCCCGCGATGCTGCCGAGTTCAACGTAGGCCTGCGCTCCCGGGCCTCCGGTGGGCCAGTTTATGCTGTAGTACAGGTTGTAGGTGTAGTTGGACTGCGCTTGCAGGATTAACTCTGTTCCCGGACCTTCGGTGACCTCGGTGCGCGAATCCAGCAGCCAGATGGATTCGCCCGCCTGGAACCGACTTTCATCAATGCGAAACCACATGGCGAACGTATAATCGGCCAGCGCCGGACGATTCATGTTCGGCATGCTTACGTATTGATCCACGCCGTTTACGGTGAGGTGCGAAAGGTCATTTTCGCGTACGTAGATCTTGCCGAAGTCGTCCGTCGTGTCCGGTTCAAGTACTTTCTCTTCAATGGAAATCGCGCCGCTCACCGTGAGGTTTTCATCGGAGACGTCCGTGCCCACGCTGACCGTGCCCGCGTCGTAGTGAATACCTTCGGCGCCGGGTTGCCATAATCCGGAGACGCCGTCGGTCTCCTTAATTTTCATGATCCAGATGACGGACATGTTCACGGGGCGAGTTTCATCGCCGGAGCGAGGAGCGCCGTATGACGTGGGGACCGGGGGACCTACCGGTGTGGACGTAATTCCGGAAGAGACGCGCGTCGCCGCGTCTTCGCCGTTCGAGCCGTTGTTGTTGATGGGGAATTCGCCATTGGGATTACCGGCATGCGGGTACACCTGGTGAATGTGTCTTTGAAATTCGTCCAATTGGCCGTCGCCGGACATGGTGCCGCCGCGAAGGAACATGGAATACTTGCCTGACGTACCTGGACTGTCCGCGCCCGTACTGGAGCCATTCAGGTTCGGAATGATCAGTCCGTCATAGGGCGAAGCGTCGTCGTTCAGGACCTGACCATTACATTCGACCCAGCCGGCGGGTACGGAAGGCGTGCCCTGGAAGTCGCGGTGCCAGGCCATGATGGTTCCTAGAGGCAACGAATCGCCTCCGCCGCCGGGGCCGCCCCCACCGCCGGCCGTCGTTTGTATCGTGCCGTCGGGAAACTGAATGCCGCCCTGTAAGGTGTGGATGATACCGTCGACGGCCAGTTTTTGATCGGGGTTGTCCGTCCCGATGCCTACATTGCCGCTGGTCTCTTGCGCGAAGATGATCGGCGATTCCGAAAGGGGATTTGCCTCTTCCGCGGCCGGCGTAATGGTCGGCTCTTGTAGCGGTATGCGGCGAAGCAGCTCAACCCCCGGTAGGGCGGCGGAAAAATACGGTGCGTGCGCGGCCAGGTCGGCGATTTCGTCGACGCTTAACGCGCGTCTCAAAATTCGCACTTCGTCGATTTGTCCGTCCACGGGGTGCGCGTTATTGGATGAACGATAACCGATATCGATGTTCGTGGACGCCGCGATGCTGTTGGTATTAGTGCCCGCGAAAATAGACGTACCGTCTACGTACAGCGTAACCAGTCCGGCTTCGCGCGTTACGGCAACGTGATGCCATTGGTTTAACACCCAGGGGTAGGCCGGCGACGTCACCGTATTCGTGACGCCGATGTGCATCGCCAGTTCGCCGAGCATTGTTAAGTTGAATTGAAAGTTGTCCAGAATCTGGTCGCATACCAGAACCCGCGCGTCGGCTGCTATGACTTCAGGGCGAAGCCAGACCGAAATGGAGAAATCTCCCGCGCCGATGGCTCCCCAGGAAGGCGTCGTCTGAACGACATTGGAAGTTCCGTCAAAGTTAAGGGCCTGACCGAAGAAACCGGTCGTGTAGGTGGCGCCGAAAATCGTGCCGTTGGTGGCGTTGCCGGAATAGTCCGTGGCCGTGGTGCCGGAGCCTTCGTCGAAGTTAAAAGCCAGATCCAGTCCGCTGATTTCGCGCATGAAGGTCGTCGAGCTCGACGATTGGGAAACGGCCATGTCGTTTCCATACAGCATGTAAATCGTGCGATTCGCGCCGGACGCAACGGAAGGGATGCGAACCCAGATGGACGTCGTCGCCGTGTTGATGCCGGACTCGATCCAATAAGGTAGACGCGTACCGTCCTGGTCTTCAAAGAGAATGTCGGCGCCGTCGCTCTCCATGCGGCCCGCGGCGATGGGGGTCGCCGTATCCACCGTGATGGGCAACTGATAATCGGTCAACGTGACCGATCCTCCGGCGGTATTGTCGAGATCCAGAGGCAGGCGAAACAACCGCGGCGAACCGCCCGTGCTGGGACCGTCTACGCGAAGGGGCGCTTTCGTTGGATCGACGGCGGTGATGTGTACCGGTCCGTCGATTTCCAGCGAACCGGAGGTATGATTGCTTCCAAGGGTGCCGTGAATGATGACGCGATCAATGTCGTCGTCACCCAGGAGTACGTCCCCCGCCTGCTGCTGCGCGTCGCGAGCGATGACGTCGCCGCGAATGGTCATGTTGCCGGTAACTTCCAGGTCGGCGTTCACCGTCAGGTTGCCGGTCATGGTATCGCCCGAGCGATTAACCTTGTTGTCGGCCAAGGCGTCCAGGGCTTCTTGGACGTTCGTGGTGCCGGCAACGGATGTGTCCGCGGAAGTCGGGGTGTATTGAATACCGGAAGCTACGCCGGAACCCGCGCCGAACGTTATATAAAGAGCGGTCGTTTGATCCGCTTCGTCCAGCAGAACCGCGGTCACGCTCTGACCGGCGGCGGCGTCCGCCAGCGTCCAGTAAACGCGCGCGATTCCGTCCGCATCGGCCTTAATGTCCAGCGTGGTTCCCGAGGTGCCGGCGGGGGTGTCTTCGATAGTACCGGTTCCTCCGGTTACGGAAAACCTTACTTTCGCGTCCGCGACGGGCGTGGCTCCACGCGTTACGCGTACTTCCAGGGGACGATCCAGGATCTGTCCGGGGACGGAGAGTTGTCCATCGCCGCCGACGTAAGCCAGTTCCTCGTCGGTGAGGCCGGGAAAAATTTCGCGCGCGTCCGCGACGACGCTCCAGGCGCCGCCGGCAACGTTTACGAAAGCCAGGCGCGCGTAGGAATAGTAGATGCCGTCGGGGTCATGCTCGATGTTGCCGTTGTTGTCGCAGGCCCATTGGATGTTGTTGTTGTCGGCCCGAGCCGGGATCATCCAGTAATCGCCCGTGCGAAATTCCCGCCCCGACGCCAGGTCGTCGAACTTAATTTCAATACCGTTTTCCAGGGTAATCCAAACTTCGCCGCCTGCTCCGTCGGGCACTCCGGAAGCGCCCATGGCCTCGACCATGTCCCAGCGGCGAATTTTGCGAACGCCCCGGGCGAATTCGTTGATGTCCAGCGTGCCGGCCGAACCGGAGAAGTGTTGCAGGTTGTCCGGGTTGATGGTAATGCGACGACCTTCCACGCGAAGGATCTGAGCCAGGGTTCCGGCGATTCCTTCCAGCTCCAGACCGTCGTCGGAAATTTCAATCCATTGTCCGGGCGCGAAATTGAGAACGTTGTCGTTGCCGGTGCTTCGCACGGTCAGGACGTCCCCGTCTTGCTCCAGCCATTCGGTTACCAGCGCGCCGTTATCGCGAGACCATTTGTAGGTCGCGGTACCCGCCTGTCCGCCGTCGTGAATTTCCACGCGATACAGTAGATTGTCCAGGCCGGTGTAGCCGCCCCGCGTTCCCACCGCGCAGGGATCGGATCCGCTGTCGGCCTCGGTACGCGCGGACATACGTCCGGGATTGCGCGAAGTGATGGTCGTCCACTCGGGAGGAACGGTGCGGGAGTCGAATTCCGTTCCCGCGACGGCGGCTAGATGAATCTGACGAACTACTTTCGTCCGCGTAGTCGTGTCGGGGCCACCCAACGCGGTTTCGCGAATTTCCGGATCTTCCAGGGCGGTTATGGCTCTTTCGTGAACCTTCAGGTAGGCCAGGTAGTTGCCGTCGGTCGTGGGCAATGCGACGCCGGGGAGATCGGATTGCGTGGAAACGTTTATTTCCGCTTCATTGGTTACGAGAATTCCGTCGACGTAGAAGCGACCGGGAGAAACCAGAAGATCGGTGGTGTCCCCCGAGGGCGAAACCTGGAAGCCGGCGTCTCCCGCGGGAGCGCCCACCGGACCCAGGGAGTCCACGGTGAGTATGCGATTGCGATTATTTTCTATGTCGACCTGTTCGTTCCAGTCCGTGTCGAGTACGACTCGACCTTGCTGCATGCGAACGGCGGAATAGTTCTTGGATGTTCTGAATGTAGAGCGCGATATATCGGTTTTCATTTGAGCGTCGATCCTTTTTAATCATTTGAATCCAACCGGATCCTTAACTTTCGGCTTCGCAAGGTAAGCCGCGGATCCGGTGAGACGCAAGCAAAAGGAAGATCCGCCCACCGAAATAATTCTGTAGATTCTGCAATCGCGCAATTATGCCGGGCGAAGCGAGTGTAGATTGTGCATCCGAATGTTCGCTTCGCTTCACGGCATGGTGTCGTGCGACAATATATTTAGTTCAACGCTCTATCATTCATGCTCCTGCTTCTTTATTGTACCTTTTCTATTGCGCTTCGCGGCGCTGTTTTCGCGCGGCGGCACCCTTTACAGACGCCATCCGCTGAAATAGTAACTGAGAAAGTGCATCGCGGAACCGGACGCGGCCGACCCTCGGGTGTCGAGAGTATCGCCTTGCTTAAGCTCGGCCGTAACCGTTAGGCTTACCGTGTCGCGTTGATTGCCATTGCTGTGCCCGCTACTCGCTTCTCCGATTACGCTTTCCGCGAGAGTGTCTACATCCGTTTTGTATATGCGCATGATCTTGCTCTGATCATTACCGGAAGCTCCGGGGTTGCAATTGAAATGGATGGAGAAGACATACGTCCCGGCCACCGGGGCGACAAAGGTCTGATCGTCGCCCTGAAAACCGCCGCCCGTGTTCGTAAGCGTATTGCCGTAGGTTAAAATCGCTTCGCTGCCGTCGTTGATGAAGGTGCTCGCGTTCTCAACCGTGAAGGCTACGTTTTGCTTCGTTACATATCCGTCCACGTGCAACGTCGTCTCCGGCAAGGTCGTGCCGATGCCCACGCGTCCGCCGGTATACGAAAGCCCGCTGGAAACGGATTCCCAGGCACCGTCGCCCACGTGTTTGATTTTCATGATCCACACGACGCTCATGTTGACCGGGCGTGTTTCGCTATCCGTGCGCGGCGTGCCGTTGGAGCCGTCGGAAATCGGATCCGTGATCGTGTATCCGTTCAGGAGACCTTCCGCGCCCGCGTTGGCGACCGCGGGGATGGTGTTCGTAATGGGAAGCGAACCGCCATTGAAGGAGAAGCTGTAGGAGTGATGGTGTCCCTGGAACGCATCGTCCTGTCCCGTGCCGGAAGTTAACCCGCCGCGCAGGAACATGGATTTCTTATCGCTCAGGTCCGGGCTGTCCGCGCCCGCGGGATCGCCGTTCAAGTTCGGAATGACCTCATTATGATAAGGCGATTCCAGATCGCTCAACGTTTGCCCGTTACACTCTACCCAGCCCGGCGGCATGGCGGGCGTACCCGTCATGGTTTTGTGCCAGGCCATGATGGTTCCCAGCGGTACTTCGCGTCCGCCTCCGGAAGAACCGAAGCTGCCGCCCGCGCCGGCCAATGTCGTCGTATTGCCGAAGCCGTCCTGAAACATCAGGGCGCCGGCTTGATCCTCTACGACACTCGCGCCGTTCTGGAGCGTACCGTGAAAATCATTACCGGAGACGTCGCGAATGGTCGTCGCCGAAGGGCCGTCGTCCATGGGCCAGAAACCCAGCATCGAGGTGCCGTAACCTTGAGTGAGATCGCTTCCCCGTCCCGCGTTGTATATCGCGGTAATGTCGTCGGTGCTCAATGCGCGTTCCCACATGGCGAGATCGTCCAGGGAACCGTTCCAGAACATGGTATCGCCCGCGGTGTTCGCGTCGTACACGGTTCCCAGACGCCAGGCTTTATTCAGATCGATGGGATCCGATTTCGCGGGGCCGAGAATGGTCGGGTCGCTTGATATCAGGCGACCATCCACGTAGTGACGAAGGGTGGAACCCGAACGCATGAACGCCAGGTGATGCCATTCGCCGACGAGATTGCCCACGTTGTCGTCAAAACCGGTTACCGATAGGTCCGGATAGTAAAGGTGATGGTGAATTCGCATATCCGTGTTGTCCAGGAAGCGAATGTCCATGTGCGGACCCGACGCGTTCGGCGTACCGTTGCCGCGCGTGTCGAGAATCATCATGTGCGGCGCCGCGTTGCTCTGATCGCGAATGAAAACCCAGATGGAAATCGTGAAATCGCCTACGGCGGAATTACCCAGCGCGGGCATGCCGACATATTGATTCGTTCCGTCCAGATCCAGATACGAAAGATCCGTTGAACGCGTGTACAGTTTACCGAAACCGAGGGTCGCGCCGGGCGTGGGAATGTCTTCGCGCAGCGAAAGCGCCCCGTCTATGGTGAGTTTCGAATTGGGCTCCGTCACGCCGATGGCGACATCACCCGGATACGAAAGACCACCCGTTACGGAAATCCAGGCCGAGCTGTCGGTCTGCTTAACTTTAATGATCCAGACCACGGTCATGTTGACGGGCCGTGTTTCGGATTCGGTGCGCGGCGTGCCGTTCGCGCCGTCGGTGATGGGGTCCGTGACTCCGTATCCCGTGGAAGATGTACCGGCTCGCTGGTTGTCGTCCGGTCCGGCGGGTACGGAGTTGGAGCCGGTGGGAGCCGAAACATGCCATTCCAAAATATTCGACTGTTTCACGATATTGTGAAAGTGACCCTGAAACCCATCATCTTCGAATACGCCCGAAGTCGTATCGCCGCGCAGAAAGGAACCTTTCGCGTTCCAGCTCTCTTTCGGATTGTTCAGATCCGGTATCGTCAGCGTATGATAAGGCGAGTCGATATCGTCGAGAATTTGCCCATTACATTCCACCCAGCCGTTGGGAATGGCCGGCGTTCCGTCCATGGACTTGTGCCAGGCGATGATCGTGCCTATGGGAGTGGAATCGCCCGTGCTGCCGGCCGTGGTTTGCACGCTGCCGTCGGGAAAGACGATCCCGTCGACGCCCGCCGTGCCCGCGATGTGCAGGCGATTTTGCGGATCGTCCGTGCCGATGCCGATGTTGCCGGTCAGGTTTTGCGCGAAGAGAATCGGCGAACCACTTACGGGATTCGGTTCTTCCGCGGCGAAAGTAACGGTCGGATCAACGCTCGCGATGCGACGAACGAGATCGCTGCCGGCCTTGATGGTGGGGTCGCCGCCGATGGAGGACAGCTCCGCGATTTCCGAAGGCGCGAGAGCGCGATTGTAGATGCGCGGGTCGTCGATGGTTCCGCGAAAGAATACGCGTCGCTCGGAGCCGTCCGGATGGTCGGGCATGCAACCGATGTAGACCGGCCAGCTGATTTGCTGCAAGTCGATTACGCCGATAAACACGGACGTATCCAGCGTGCCGTCCAGATAGATGCGCATGTTCCCGGAATCACGCTCGTATACCGCGGCGACGTGATACCACTGGTTGTTGTTCACATTGCTCGAATCGAGATTGTGGATCGTGTCGTCCGGTTCATTCAACGTAAAACGCAAAGCCTGCGTGTCGTGACGAAAAGTCAGCAAGTAGGAGCGATTATTCCCCGTCAGATGTTTGGAGATAATGACTCCATTGTCCGAGGACTGATTACCGGTACCGGCTCCTTCGCTGTAGATCCAGGCCGTAAGGGTAATCTCCGAGGCTATGTTCAGGCTGGGATCGTTGGCTACGGACACATAGTCGTTCACGCCGTCGAAGGACAACGCGCGATTGGCGTTACCGAATCGATCCGCGCTCCAGGCGGCCTCGACAATAGTACCGAAATTTCCATTGCCTGAGTAATCCGTGACCGTGCCGCCGCTGCCTTCGTCGAAGGTATACGCGGCCGCGATTCCGTCGATTTCCCGGAAGAAAGTCGCCGCGGAGGAAGACTGGGAATTCGCGTCCTCCCGACCATACTGGATAAACACCAGTCGACTTTCGCCCGCGAGTATTTCGGGCACGCGTACCCAGATTTTCGTCGTCGCGGAATTCATGCCGCTTTCTATGTAGTGGGACAGGATGGTTTTGCCGTCGGTGTCGACGAAGAGAATGTCGCCGCCGTCGAAGCGCATTTTACCCGCGGAAACGAGAGCCTGAGTATCCAGGGTAACCGCCGCCTGATAATCGACCAGATCGTTGGTGTCCGTATTGTCCAGCGTGATGCCGACGCGATACAAGCGGCCTTGCACGCCCTGCAATGTAACCTGACCGTCGACACGGAAAGGCGTGTCCGTGGTTGTTTCCGCGGAGATATGAACTTTCGCGTTGGCGGTTTTCGCGCCCACGCCGACCTTGCCGTCGTCGAAATAGATGTCTTCGCCGTTTTCGCGCCAGAGGCCGCGGTCGCTGTCCGTTTCGCGGACCTTCATGATCCAGACCACGGACATGTTTACGGGCGCGGTTTCCATTCCGGTGCGCGGTGTGCCGTTTACGCCGTCCGACGCCGGATCACCGATGGCGCCGTTGTTTACATTGGTTGCGCCGCTGGTATTGCGAAGGTAGTCGCCTCCCGCCGCCCCGCCGGAACCGGCGACGTCGAAATCATGGCGGTGACCCTGAATTATATCATCCGCGAATGTGCCGGAACTGGTATCGCCGCGAAGGAAGGAGCCCTGCGCATTCCACGATTCCTTCGGATTGTTCAAGTCCGGAATGACTTGTCCATTGTACGGCGAAGCCGGATCGTCGAGAGTCTGACCGTTACACTCAACCCATCCGTCCGGAATAGCCGGCGTATTGGTGAAGGACTTGTGCCAGGCCATGATGGTTCCCACCGGAACCTGATTACCCGAGCCGCCGGTTCTATATGAATCGCCGCCGCCCGCGAGCGCGGTAACATTACCGAAGCCGTCCTTGAAGTACAGCGAACCGACTTTCTCCGGAATAATCGGAGCGTTGTTCAGGAGCGTCCCGTGAAAATTGTTGCCGGATGTATCGTCCAGTTGGCCGGCCACGGCGCTCTCGGACATGGGATAGAAAGCCAGCAATGAAGAGGCGAAAGCCACGGGGACATCGCTGCCGCGTCCGCTGTTGTGCAGCGTGGCGATTTCGTCGTCCGTGAGCGCGCGCGTCCACAGGCCGGTATCGTCCAGATCTCCATGGTGCCAGTATTCGTCGCCCGCCGGTGTTTGGGCCGAGTAGGTACCCAGGCGAGCACCATTATTCCAATCCAGGAGATCCGTCTTGGGTGATCCGCCGACCGCCGGGGAGTTGCTGAGAAAACGGCCGTCGAAGTAGACGCGCAGGTTATTGTTTTCCCGAGTCATGGCAAGGTGATGCCATTCGCCGATGATGCTGCCCACATGCAGACGAAATTCCGATTGGCCTCCCGTGGGCCAGGTAATGCCCGGGGCCAGATAGGTCGTGCCGTCGGGGCCGTCATCCAAAATGAGATACGCATCGTTGACGGGATCTACGCCGTCGGCTCGCATCTCTATGAGAAAACTTCTATAGTTGGGGGCGTCCTTCTGACGGAACACGCGAAACCAGGTCGCCAGGGTAAAATCGCCTACCGCGGAATTACCGAGGGGCGGCACGGAGACGTACTGATCCATGCCGTTGAGACTTAAGTAGGAAAGATCGTTTTCGCGTACGTAGATCTTACCGAAGTCGTCGGTGGTATCGGGCTCGAGGATTTTCTCCTCCAGCGAAATCGCGCCGGCAACCGTGAGCTGTTCGTCGGCTACGCTCGTGCCTACGCTGACCTTACCTTCGTCGTAACGAATACCTTCCAGTCCCGGAGTCCACAGTCCTGATTGACCGTCGACCTTCTTAACTTTCATGATCCATACGACGGACATGTTCGCGGGGCGAGTTTCCGTATCCAGGCGAGGGTCGCCGTACTGGTAGCCGGCGGGAGGAGTCGAGGGCGAGGTCGTCTTTAAGCTGTGAACCAGACTGTTGGTATCACCTCCGCCGGCGCCGGTATTGTTGGGCGGGAATTCTCCCTGGCCGCCGGCGTGAGGATAAACATTGTGAACGTGTCCCTGCAAGGCGTCGTTCTGAAAATCGCCGGAGATCGTGCCGCCGCGAAGGAAGGAACCACCTTCGTTCCAGGTATTTAGATCGCCGTTGAGGTTCGGAATTACCTGTCCGTCATAGGGCGAATCGGCATCGTTTAGAATCTGGCCGTTACACTCGACCCAACCTTCCGGTATGGCCGGCGTGCCCGTGAGGGACTTGTGCCAGGCGATAATCGTTCCCAGAGGCGTTGAATCGCCTCCTCCTCCGCCGCCGGCCGTGGTTTGCAGGGTGCCGTCCGGAAACATGATACCGTCAACGCCCGCTTCGCCGGCGATGTGCAGCTTGGCTTCGGGCTCGTCGGTGCCGACCCCGATATTGCCGGTCAGGTTCTGCGCGAACAACACGGGCGAACCGCTGACCGGATTGGGTTCCTCGGCGGCGATGGTTATCGTCGGAGGCACGGCCGGGGGAGTATAGAGATACTCGATGCCCGGACTTGCCGGAGAAACAACGCTTTCGCGCGCGAACAACTCGGCGACCTCCGCGTCCGTCAACGCGGAGTTGTAAACACGAACTTGATCGATGTCGCCGGTAAAGTTCTCGGAGGAGTTTAGTCGTCCACCCACCGAGGCCGTTCGCGGCGTGACGTCGCCGATAGGGGACGGAGAACCTGAAACGTCCGCGACGCCGTCTTCGCGTACGCCGTTTACGTAAACGCGATACGTGTTGGGATTGACGCCGCCGGTTAATACGCCGACGACATGGACCCAGGTCCCATTGTTGACACTAGAAATGGAGGCCCTGCGAGCATAGACGTTGGGGGCATTATGGTTGTATACATAGACCCGACCATCGGAGAGCAAGGTAAGCAAGAATTCGTCGTTCAATACCCCGTGCTGCAGGGAAAAAATCGTCCCCGCGCCGCCGGGCGTACTGCTCGTGCGAATCCAGGCACTGACCGTGCCCACATCGCCGAACCCCCAGGTATCGGCGATGCTGGTTATGCCCTGGGGCGGTACAAAGTTAAGCGCTTGTCCGCGATAGCCCGTGATCCAGGTGCCGGAACCTCCGGCATTCCTGCCGGCGCCGGAAGCATCGGCCATGCTGGTGCCGGTGCCCTCATCGAAATTATAGGCCAGGGCCAGGCCGCCTAGGGATTGGGTGAATGTCGCCTCGGGCGATTCAATGGAACTGGCGTCGGATTTACCGTACTGAATAAAGATGCGTCGGGTTTCGCCCGCCATAGTGGACGGTACCCGTACGACGAGGTTGGTCGTCGCCGTGTTCATGCCGCCGGCGATGGTGTGGGGCAGAATGGTTTTACCGTCCGTGTCCGTGAACAGGATATCCGCGCCGTCGAAGCGCATCTTACCCGCGGCAACCAGCGCGGCCGTATCAAGAGTCAGGGCGATTTGATAGTCGGTGATATTGTTCGTGTCCGTGTTTTCCAGATCGATGCCGCTACGATAGAGCCGGCCTTGAATTCCCTGGAGCGTAACCTTGGCGTCGACACGAAGAGGTGCTTCCTGCAGATCGTTGGCGGAGACATGCAGTTTCGCGTTGGCGGATTTCGCGCCCACGCCGACCTTGCCGTCGTCGAAGTATATGTCTTCGCCGTTTTCGCGCCACAGGCCTCGGTCCCGGTCCGTTTCGCGAATTTTCATAATCCAGACCACGGACATGTTCGCGGGGCGCGTTTCCGTCGTTGTGCGCGGCGTTCCGTCCGAGGCATGGGGTACGTGGGAACGCGTGAAGAAGGTTCCATTGTTCGCGGTGGAGGCTAGATCCCTTGTTCCCCCACCGGGTACATTCGCAAGGATTGTGCCCTGCATGTCGTGGTTGTGGCCTTGAAACGCATCGTCTTCAAAATCGCCGGAGACATTATCGCCGCGAAGGAAAGAACCCTTTGAATTCCAGCCATTGGCCGGATTGTTCAGGTCCGGAAGAGTCTGTCCATGATAAGGCGAAGCCGGATCGTCAATCACCTGACCGTCGCATTCCACCCAGCCGTCGGGAATGGCCGGCGTATTCGTGAAGGACTTGTGCCAGGCCATGATGGTTCCCAGCGGGACCTGATTGCCGGAGCCGCCGGTTCGGTAGGAATCGCCGCCGCCCGCGAGAGAGGTGACGTTTCCAAAGCCGTCCTTGAAGTAGAGCGAGCCCACGCGTTCCGGAGTAATGCTCCCGCCGTTCTGGATTGTGCCGTGCAGGTTGTTGCCCGAAACGTCGTCGATTTGATTCGTCGTGAGGCTGGTCGACATGGGATAGAAGGCCAGCAGGGACGAAGCGAAAGCGGTAGGCACGTCGCTTCCCCGACCTCCATTGTGCAGCGCGGCGACTTCGTCGCCGGAAAGCGCGCGACTCCATAGACCCAGGTCGTCGAGATCACCGTCGAAGAAATAATCCACCGTAGTCGCGGCCGCATAGGTGCCGACTCGCCAGCCGGATGTCCAATCCAGAAGATCCGCTTTAGCCGCGTTATCGAAGGGAGTGT
>CAZGYS010000009.1:0-27000 GCA_964530305.1 uncultured Leptospiraceae bacterium | reverse complement strand
CCTGGCATGCAAGGGGGATCGGTCCTACTGGTCCTAGAAGCATCCGGTGGGCGCCGGGCAAAAACGAACGGTGCGTCGCCTGAAGGTGATCACCACGGGACCGCGCACGGCCGTCCTGAAGACGCCGGCAACCGTCCGCTGGTCGCCGCGCCCGAAATCCAAACCCTACGCGTGTCGCCGGGCGAACGGACGTCGCTTTCGCGGCTTTCCCCGGGGCTATGATTTCACGGTCGTCGCGCGCACCGAAAAGAAAGTTATCGAACGTTACGTCTGGAAGCGAATTCGCAAACGCCGCCGGCGCAAGCGTCGTCGCGTGAGAGTACCGGTCAAATACTTCTGGTACTACGTCCACATCAACCCCGCCCCCCGCGCAAGCTGCCCCCGTCGCGAAGGCTGGATCTCGGGGCGATACTTGAAGTTTAAGTGAGCCGATTGAAGTTGAGATCCTGGGCCACGGAATTCACGGAAATTTTTGAAGTGGGTTCTTCACGCGGAACGAATCCGAGCTCGACGAGTGTTTCCGCCTCAAGAAGCAAGCCAACCCCATAACCCAAAATTAGTTCCGTGCTTTCCGTGGCTAAATTCACCGTTTCACCGTTAACTCCAGCTCCGTAATCTCCGACGGCGCTCCTACGCGAATGGGCGGTCCCCAGTAACCGGTGCCGCGACTGATGTAAATTTGGGTTTCGCGCAGTCTTCGTAGGCCTTCGCGAAAGGGCTGTTGCAAACGAACGAAATGAGTGATGGGCCAGAACTGGCCGCCGTGGGTGTGCCCGCTGATCTGCAAATCGAAACCGGCCTTCTCCGCGGCGAAAACCGAACGCGGTTGGTGGGCCAGGAGAATCTTGTAGTCCGCCCCGGAAGCACCCTGGAGCGCGGCCATGGGATTGGACGCTTCCTCCGGATAAAATCGCCCCGCTTCGTAATCGGTTACGCCGCCCAGCAACAGCGTAGCGTCTCCTCGGCGAATCAAACGATGTTCATTCATCAAGGCGTCGATGCCCAGGCGACGAAACTCCTGCACCCAGGCCCGGGCGCCCGCGTAGTATTCATGATTGCCGGTAACGAAAAAGACGCCGTGTTTGGCGCGGAGATCGCCGAAGGCCGAGGTATGTTCGCGCAATTGCAGAACGCTGCCGTCCACGAGATCACCGGTCAGGGCCGTCATGTCCGGCTCCAGGGCATTGGCGCGGGCGACGACTTTTTCCAGGAAACCGCGCTTGATGGTGGGGCCGATGTGAACGTCGCTCAACTGCACGATGCGAAAACCCTCCAGATCCGGATGCAGGTTCGGCACGGGAACCTTGACGCGCAGGATCCTCGGACCCTTGCGCGCGGAGTACATGCCCAGTCCGGTCAAAAGCACGGCGCCCACGGGCACGCTCCAGTTTGAGAACACAAGCAAGGCCGCGGTTGTCTCGGGAGCGGGTTGGAGCTCGGGAGAAATCGCGGTGATCGCCTTGAACCCGAACCAGGCGATGTCTCGAATCAGCGTCAAGGGCAACAACATAAGAAAGAACCCCAGACTGGAGTAGCCCGCCCAGGCCAGGGCCTGCTGAAAGGGCATGCGGGGCAACAGCATGCGCGGAATGTAGGAGAGCAAGGGCAACGCCATCAAGGTTACCAGGCCCACCCAGGCGAAGACGGCCGCCGAGCCCTGGAGCTCGAAGCCGCCGATCAATCGCCATCCGGGATATCCATAGAGGACGGTGAGAATGACCGAAACCACGCCCAGAAAAATTACCGTTCGAGCTACTCCCATTGTTCTGGATTCCTCCCGGAGGCCGGCCTCCTTTTCCTTGACGGCCCATGCGCCGCGTAACATGGATTCCCATAACGCTATTTTTGAAAACCGCGTTTAATCTTGAAATACAGTACCTAAATCAAACTTGAGTCGAGACCTCAACGAATCGACGGAATTTTTTAACACTAGAGGAACCCAACATGAAGAAAACCATGATGCTTTTTTTCGCGATGCTCTTCGCGACCCTGTTTCTGGCCCTGGATTGCAAGGGTGGATTCACCACGGATCCCAAGGTAATCGGATGTCGCGCGTCCTGCGGCGGAGTTCGCAACGCGGCCGTGGCCAAGTGCAAGGAAACCATCGGCACCGACAAGTCCGAGGACGAGCAAAAAGACATTTGCGACAAAGCAGGCGAAAAAGCCTACCAGCCCTGCGTCGACAAGTGCCTGAAAGAAGCCCGCTAAGCCGAAAAAACGGGGCCGGTTTCGCCGGTCCCGCTCCGTGCTCAATCCCTTCTCTTTGATTTCAATTTTTACCAGCGACTGATTCGCAGCCGCTCTTCCATCACTTCCCCCGCGAAATTGCGAGCATGCCTATCAGGCATCAGCGGGTCCTTGCGAAACAACCACATGCCCGGCATCAAGTCCGGCGTGGGCGCATGCCAGAACTGAATCTTGCGCTTGCTCATCCGGGAATTCATCGTGCGAAAGACCGTGAAGCCCGTCTGGGGATTGGAACGCAAATAAGCCGAAAGACGGGAATCGTATTCCGTCGAAAAGACGAACCGTTGCGGCGCCCGGGCCAGGGGCGCGTTCTGGACGGCGCGGCCCTCGGACATGTAGGGCAGTTCGCTCAAGCGCACGGCGAACGCTTCCAGCTCCTGATCGTTTTCGACCTTCACCGTTCCCAGTCCGGTGCGAATCATGAAGCGAAAGTTCGGATGCTCCGCCTTGATGGCCGTCATGAACGAAAGCAGCCAGCTCTTCATGTAGTTCAGGTGCACGATGGAAATCGGCCCGTCCGTTTCCGAGTCCTTGAAATGGCGAAACTCGATGTCCAGTTGATAGGACTGCTCATTGGACGCGGGCGAGATGCGCGTGATCATTTCGTCCACGCGAATGGAGGCCTTCCAGTTTACATCCTTGAGTTTATCGCCCGGCATGTATTCGCGCATGTAGTATTTCTCGTCCTCGTTCTGCATGCGACGACGCTTGCTCTCCTCGCTCACGGCGCTCATGAGGCGATTGGGCACGCTGCCCGGGAAGAGCGGCGCGCGGACCGTCATGGTGCGTGTTTCCGGTTCGCCCACGTAGGCCCGGGTAAAGCCGAAGACGTCCCGCAAAACCAGGCGACTTTCCACGCGCAGGGAACCGCAGACGGGCACGCGCAGGGGCATGCGAATGGCGTTACCGGCGGAGGCGGCGGCTTCCGCGCGCAGGCGAAAGGACGCGTCCCGGCCGGCCAACAGGCGGCCTTCCAGTCGAACGTGGAAGCGAAAGAAGTAGAAAGGCGATTTATCGCCCGCGTAGAAGGTCTGGTACTGATTGGGCAGACGCGCGAAAATAGGGCGATTGCCGTCCCAGATCAAAACCAGGGAGTTGAAGCGAAAGGCCTGAATGCGCGAAAGAAAACTCAAGAGCAACAGAAAAGTAAACGCCAGCAGCGAAAGGGTGATGGCGTAGATATTGCCGGAGTTCCAGGCGCCGGCCAGAAGATAGACGGCCGCGGCAAGGACCAGGTTCCCCGCCCAGGTAAACGGGTAGAGGCGCGAACAACGTTCCCAGAGGGACATGGTCTAAACCTTGATTTCGTTCAGCAGACCCATGATCAGGTCCGTGGACGAACGGGTCGGGTCCTCAAGCTCAAGGCGATGGGACAATACCGGGATGGCCAGTTCCTTCACCACGTCCACGGTGACGTAATTGAGGCCGCGCACCAGCGCCAATGCTCGCGCCAGACGCGACATGCGAATCCCCGAACGGGGACTGGCGCCGCTGATGATGCCGGGATAGGAACGCGTCTTGCGCATCAAGCGCACAATGTAGGCGACGACCTCGGGACGAATGGTTACGGCGTCCACCAATCGCTGCCAGGCCATGAGTTCGCTCGCGCCCACGACGGGCTTGAATCCCGCCCAACCGTCCATGCGACCGTGCTTGGTTATAATGTCGATTTCGTCCTTCTCCTCCGGGTATCCCAGGGAAATGCGAATCATAAAGCGGTCCAGTTGGGGCGCCGGCAAGGGGAACAGGTGGGCGCCGCGCAAGTTCATGGTGGCGATGATGAAAAACGGATCCGGTATCTTATAAGAACGGCCCTCGATGGTCACCATGCGTTCCTCCATGACCTGGAGGAAACTACCCTGGCTTTTCGGGGTGAGCAGATTGATCTCATCACACAGAACGAAGTGCGCGAAGATGGGACCGCGATTGAAAATCTGTTGGCCCGACTTCATGTCGTAGCGATTAAAACCCAGGATGTCCTGGGGCAAAAGGTCCACCGTGCACTGAACGCGATTGAAGGGATCCAGTTCCACGCCTTCGGCCGTTACGGTATTGGACTCCCAGCTGATGGAGCCGGCCAGCGCCCGCGCCAGCGAGGTTTTACCGACTCCATGGGCGTCGGCCAGTATTACGTGTCCGCCCGCCAGCTTCGAGGCGATGATCCACTGTAGTTTTTGCGGATGGATGGTGATGACGGATCTGACATTGTTGGCCAGTGCGTCGATCCCCTGCTTGGCTACCTGAAAATATTCCGGTTTTATCTCGGCCTGTTTTTCCTGCGTGCTTTGTTCAGACAATTTGAGCTCCCGACTCCCCTCTCCTACTCTCCCCGGGATCTACGCGCCGCGGGCCCGGAACCGTCAAGGTAAAGATATCCGGAGAGTCACGGGCGTCGAATGTAGGATCTCCTACGTTCAGGCCCGGCCACGCAGTTCTTTGCGGTGTTGGTTCCGGCGATGGTCGCGCATGGCGGTGCGGAGTTCCGACAGGGCTCCGTCGAACTCCGTAAGGCTGTGGGCTCGGCTATGGGGATTGAGTTCCGCCCGAGAACCGGGAGACATCAATGCTTCCAGCTCGGAGACGATGGTGCTTTTGAGTCGCCTGGAAAGATTGTGTCGGAGCTTCGACTCGGTCTCCGGTGAACCGTGAATGAGAGCATGGGCCAGGATGTTGGCGGAGACCCGGATAATGACCTGGTAGATATCAAAATCGGACCAGCCCCGCAGGTCTTCGAGGCCCGGACGATCATCGAAAATCGCCCCGTCCTCTTGAGTAACCGGAGAAACGTTACCGCCCTGTAGGAGTTCCGACAAAAGATCGCGACTATGGGCTGGCAGGGGTTCGGCCCGGGATAGAAAGCCCTGCAGGGTTCCCCCGTCGTGGGCGGCGCGATTTAGATCGCCCTCGGACATCCGCAGGATCCCCGTGACGCGACCATCCTTCTTGAGCAGGAAGGGTTCGGTATGAATCACCAGACTGAAGCCGGAACCTTCCAGACGAAAAAGTCCCTGGTTGGTTTTGGAAAGTGCCCAGTTCTTCGTCTTTTTTAGTTCGCCGGAGGGTTTGGAGCGACTCAAGAGAAACTTGCGCAACTTATCCCGCCCCTGCCCAAGGAGTTCCGACAGGCGATCGTCCGTGGATGCTTCCGGCGTAACGGGAGCGGCATTGGAATCGCCGCCCGAAACGGCACGCTTGAGTTTATCCCAGATTCCCATAATCGCAAAGCTCCGCCGGCCGCATGAAACGGCCGTTTAAACCGTATATCCGGTAAGATAGGGAAGGACCAGGATTTTTTCGATGCTCTTTTGAGGCTTTGTCGAGACCTTGAAATCCGTGCTTCAAGGCCCTGAACAAAGAAAGAGCAATCACTTCATGTTGTATTTTTTCTTGAAGCGATCGACGCGACCAGCCGCGTCCACGACTCTCTGCGTTCCGGTGTAGAAGGGATGGCAGGCCGAGCAAATCTCAACCGTCATATCTCCCTTCGTGGAGCGGGTTTTGTGGGTAGCCCCGCAAGAGCACGTAATGGTAGCTTCTTTGTACTCGGGATGGATTTCGGTTTTCATGGCTCAATACCTTTCAATATATTCGACATTACCCGCCAATCTAATGGCGATTCCGTCGCCCCCGGCGCCGTCCAACTGAACCCGCCCGGTGGGAATCCATTCTGATGCAAAATGAATGGAAGCGTTACAGGATTTTTTAAAGGCCCGGGGCGTCAAGGCTGATTTTCCCGAGGGATTGTCGAATATGAACAGTAAAGAGCAATTAGGGAGTATCAGTGAGTTCTCCTTCATGTGTCTGTCATTTCTGTTCGGGCTGCAAATTATGCGGCTCTTCCCACCCGCTCTGATCCACCTGAAACACGAGCTTATCACAACCGCCCCCATGAGTCGGGCTCCCCTGGCACTCTTACCCTGCCTGGCGATTCCGGCGGTGGTGTGGCTCATGCGGGTTGCGGGCCCCGGGCGCGTGCTGGTCGGAACGGGATTGGCCATCAGTCTGGTCCGCCTGGCGATTCAGTTTAGTCCGGACGGCATGAGCCGCTTGTTATTATGCGGTATCGGCTTAGCCTGCCATGGCTGGTTTATTTTCGCCATGGCGACGCGCTTCCGCGGCCGCGATTGGAGCAAACATTCGGGGTTCGTAATCATCGTCGCGACGGCACTGGACGTATTATTGTACGGCCTGTGGTGGACTCGGGATTCAGCCTGGGATTCGGGAACGGTCTCCAGCAGCCTGGCCATATGCCTGGCTCTCCTGCATTTCGCGGCATCAGGCCTATTCCTTCGTAGTGCTCCGGCCGAAAGTGAGCATTCTCATCCCCCGTCCTCGGCGACTCTCGCTGCCCCGGGGCCCTACCTGTTTTTAGCGGCGGCCATTGCCCAGAACCCGGGCCAAGTCGCGGGCGATACGGGCTGGAGCATACCCGCGGCCCTGCTCTTGATTATGACCGGCAATTGCATCGCCCTGGCAACCACGCGCTTTTCTTCCGTCCCGGGCGGCACGTTAACGGGAACAGCCCTGCTCTTTGCGGCGATTGCCTTGCACTACTTTTTTCCCGCGCCGGGTCTCTTGCTTATGCACGCGGGCTTGGGGCTGGTAGCGACGACGATGTTCGCGCCACCATTGCCGAAAGGGAAGACGGAAACGAGCAATCCGGCCTGGAGACCTTCGCTGGTTCTTATGGTAAGCATGGCGGCATTCTATTTTCTTATGGTGCTCCACTATGGAACACAAGCGCGGTTTGCTCTTCCGGCATACGTCGCTCCGGGCATGGCAAGCCTGGTCATCCTGGCGACGGTCTTAGTCGTGAAGGGATCCGCGCCCATGACCCGATTGCCGACGGCTCCCCCGCTTTTCACGGCCATGCTTGCGGCGGCTCTCATGCTTCCCGCCCTGGCTTTCGCGATTGCTCATGTACGGGAACCGGCACGTTCCCCGGCCGACCAATCGCATGTCGGCATGCCGCGAGTCATGTCCTACAATATTCACGGGGGTTTCGCCGGACGGGGAAGACCGGAGCTCGAAAACCTGGTGGCCATCATGCGAAAGTCCGGCGCGAACATCATCGCCCTGCAGGAAGTTTCTCGGGGCGTTTTTCTCAACGGCTCCATGGACACGCTGGAATTTTTGGCGCATCGCCTTGAGATGAACTACGTATTCGCGGGCCGGGGCCGGTTGCATCTGGGCAACGCCATCCTTACCAGTTATACAATCATCGCCTCGGGCTCTAAACCGCTCGCCTTCCGGCATTCGTCGCATCGCCGCAACCTGGCCTGGATTCGCGTCAAACATGACCGGAAACCCCTCCTGGTTATCAACACGCACCTGTATCACGCCGGCGGACCGCCGGGGGAACAAATACGCGTCGGACAGTTACGGGAAATTCTACGCTTCCAAGAACAGCAAACGGTACTAGCTGGCGATTTGAACGCCGAGCCGCGGGCTCCGTCCATGGACTTACTACGCCAGGCGGGCCTACGTGATACTTTCGCCGCGGCCGGTGGAACTGGACCGGGTTTCACTTTCCCGGCGCGAAAGCCCGCGAAGCGCATCGACTACATATGGGCTACGCCGGACCTTTCGCCTCGAAACTTCGCGATAGTCGGCGGCCACGCAAGCGACCACCTGGGCATTGTCGTGAGCCTGCGCCCGCGGTAAGCCCGCGATAAAATAAAAACCCGCGCCGGAAGAACCTGGCGCGGGTCATGGCTTGAACGGCCAGAAATCAGCGACCTTACATGGCCGGCACGTTCATGCTGGCCAGGAAGTCCGGGTTGCTCTTCGTGGGCTTCATTCGATCCCGCAAGAGTTCCATGGCCTCGGTGGCCGACATGGGGCTCAACACTTTGCGCAGCACGAAGACCTTGGCCAGGACCACGGGGTCCAGAAGCAGTTCTTCTTTTCGAGTGCCCGACTTGTTGATGTCGATGGCGGGGAAAATTCGCTTATCGGACAGGCGACGGTCCAGGTGGATTTCCATGTTACCGGTGCCCTTGAACTCTTCGAAGATAACCTCATCCATTTTGGAACCGGTATCAATGAGGGCCGTGGCGATGATGGTCAGCGAACCACCGTTTTCGATGTTTCGCGCGGCGCCGAAGAAGCGCTTGGGCTTATGCAATGCATTGGAGTCGACGCCACCGGACAGAATCTTACCGGAGGTAGGAATGACCTGGTTGTAGGCCCGTGCCAGACGCGTAATGGAGTCCAGCAGAATGACTACATCCCGACCGTGCTCCACCTGACGCTTGGCCTTTTCGATGACCATTTCGGCTACCTGAACGTGACGGGACGCGGGTTCGTCGAATGTCGAGCTTACGACTTCACCGTTTACGTTACGCTCCATGTCCGTAACTTCTTCCGGACGTTCATCAATGAGCAGCACCATGATGGTGATTTCAGGATGATTGGCGGTGATGGCATTGGCGATGTTCTGCAGCAGAACCGTCTTACCGGTACGGGGCGGCGCCACGATGAGACCGCGCTGCCCTTTACCGATGGGCGTCATCAAGTCGATGATGCGCGTATCCATGTGCTTCTCGTCATACTCCATGACGATGCGTTCCTCGGGATACAGCGGCGTAAGGTTGTCGAAGAGAATGCGTTTATGCGCGGCTTCGGGCTGTTCGCCGTTGACCGTGTCGACGCGCAACATGGCGAAGAAGCGCTCGGAGTCCTTGGGCGGACGAATCTGTCCGGTAATGGTATCACCGGTGCGCAAACCAAACAAGCGAATCTGCGAAGGCGAAACGTAAATATCATCCGGACCGGGCAGATAGGAATAACCCGGGCTGCGAAGAAAGCCGTAACCTTCGTTCAGTTTTTCCAGCGTTCCGGCGGCATGCACGATACCATTGCGCTCGGCCTGCTTTTGCAGAATGGAGAAAATTAGATTCTGAGTCTTAAGACCGGCGACTTCCTCGACGCCCATGCTTTCCGCCAGGGCGGCCAGTTCGGCGATGGGCTTTTGTTTAATTTCGGTCAGGTCGATGGGATCCGGCACGGGACCGGCGGGAGCGGAGGAAGACGAAGCACGACGGCGACGCCCCTTGCCGTTTCCGTTCTGCGACGCGGCGGCTTCTTCGTCACCGTTCACGTCCGCTTCGCGATCCTTATCTCGGTCTTTGTCCCGATCTCGACCGCGGGAAGCGCGTCTGGTCGGCGCGGGCGCGTCCTCGGTATCGGGCGCCGATTTCTCCTTGGTACTTCTCCTGACTGGCATATCTGCTCCTTGTGAAAATGAAAAAGGTTGGTGTTGAGCCGAGCCGGCCCGGATTGGGCGAAGCAGCTCGGAATTGAAAAAGATACTGCGATTTAAATTATTAAAAAGTTAAAAGCTGAATTGTTACACGAAGACGCATGCTTCGCGGACTGTAAGATGATAAATACGAGTAAACTGGGCGATTAACCGGAATTCTGGAATTCAGTTCGGGTTTTACTTACTGTCAGAGCCGGGAGGCGAGACAATACAAGAATTACACTGGAATCGGACCTGTCAAATCATTCTTCGAAAAAATTACACCTGAAATAAGACTATCTGGGAGCACCGGCTCCATCCCATCGCCGATTCTTTTCCGCTTTCGACATTCGCGCGAAACGCGAGTTCCGACAAACGACTAGAAGCGAATCTTTCTTCGCGGATTGATCGGCCGCCCGTAACGAATCAATTCGAAATGCAGATGCGGACCGGTGGAAAGACCGGTATTGCCCGAAACACCAATGGGTTTGCGAGCCTTCACGTATTGTCCGCGGCGAACGTACAGTCGACTCAAGTGAGCATAGAGGGTCTTATAACCACCCCGGTGCTCGATGATGATCGTCTTGCCGTAACTTCCCAGGCGACCGGAAAAGATTACGTGTCCGCTTCGCGCGGCGCGAATGGTTTTATAACGAATGGCGATGTCGATTCCATTGTGGCGACGCCAGGTACCGAGTACGGGATGGCGACGCGGTCCGAATCGAGATGATACGCGACCCCACGCGGGACGATACCAAACCGGCGGCGGCGCGGGGATCTTCGCGTTGGGAAGAAAGACGCGCGTGCCGGGGGCGATGATGTCGAGACCGGTGAGTTTGGGATTGTCCCGGGCCACGTCTTCGAGCTTGACGCTGTAGTATTGCATTACCGCCGCCAGGGTATCTCCCTTCTTGAACTTATACGCGAGTCCGCGGCGATGGGGAATGGTCAGCACCTGACCGGGGCGAAGAATGGAATTGATCTTAATCCGCGAAGAAGCGGTAATCATTTCAATGGGAACTTTGTAGCGACCGGCGATTTCCCCCAGGGTATCACCGTGCTTCACTTTGTATTCGACGATGCGACCGGTAGTGGTTCCGCCGGTGCCCGCGCTCAACAGCCGGCTCTTCAAACGTTCGGACTTTTCTTCCAACTCACGGGGAGAGAGACCCGCTTCCATTTTTTCCAGATCCTGGAGACTGATGGAATCGGCGGTGCCGGCATTGGAGAGGACGCTCATCACGCCCATGAACAGCACGGCGCTCATGAGTACACCCAGTCCACGATTGCGATACTTCTTGCGACCGAGTTCGATCTTACCGACTACGGGATGGTGTTTACCGGGGAAGCTGTACAGAAAAGTGCCGCCGCCCAGATGGATCAGGGAGAAGCGACCTTTCAGGTCCAAAATACTGCGTTTCTGTCGATTCTTGAAGCGACGTAGATACATGAATCAGCGGTTCGTTTTCCGCGGATGCTTCCGCGGTTTATTTTTGCAAGGGAGCCGCCCTTCTCTTCTATAAATAGATCGGACTCCGGTTCTACTTACCTGAGCAAACAACTCAGGGCGGATATATAGTTTGCTTCTCTAGTTTTATTTATCGGTCAGTTTGAGTCCGCCATAGGACTCTTCGATGAGCTTTTTGACGTCTTTCTTCTGATTGCCGGTAATGTGAATATTACCCCTGGCCACGACTCCCGGAGCAATGTGCAATTTGGGAGCATGAATATCACCCAGCAGCTTACCGGACTCCTCAAGACGAACTTCACTCTCGGCTTTGATGTTTCCAATCATCACACCGGCGATGGAAACGTTCTTTGCGCTGATATTCGTCTTAATCTTACCGGTCTCTCCCACTTCCAGGGCGTCTTCAGTCTTGATCTCGCCCTCGAACTTGCCGTCGATACGGAGGGATCCGGAAATATAGAACTTCCCCTCGAAGATGGAACCGGGCCCGATGACGCTGTTCATGGAATCACTACGGCTGGCCATATGGAACACGGGCCGGGTACTGATTTTTCCGGCAAGCAAAATTTAGCCGAATGCTCATGATCGAGCGTACGAAGGCCGCTTCGGGGGCGCCGGGAGCTTACCGTTCGAAGTCGGGAGGCAGAATCGGGCGACGAATCAAGCCGTCGGTCAGGGTCAGATTAATAAGCTGAATATTTCTCCGCGCGCGGGTGGCCTGTTCGCCCGTGCCCCGCTCGATGATTTCAATATATCGGCTGAGAGCGTCCCGAAAGCGTCGTTCCCGGAGGGCAATGAAGGCCTGCCGTTCCAGAATGCGCGGCAAATTCAGGGCGTTGATGTGGGTGCGCAGGTAGCGCGTCCGCTCCTGCAGGTCCGGCAGGTCCCGGCGGAGCAGTTTATAATACTCAATCTGCAAGGTATCATTTTCCCGATTGAGCAGGTCCTTCTTGATTCTCAGGATCCTCTCACCCATCTCCCGCTCTTGTTTCACGAATTCCTTGAAATCCGCCTCCATGGCCTCCAGCTCGCGCCGAGCGGCGGCTAAATTCCGCTTTTCGCGCGCGGTGCGATACTTGCCCCGGGCGATGGAAGCCAGATTACGAAAGACCCGGTAACGAATCGTGTGGTGGCGGGCCCGACTACGATAATCCATGGTGGCGGGAGTCGCGCGACCGCTCTCGGTAATGTGCTGGTTGTACAGATTTTCGGCGCGATCAAATCGCCCGGTGTGCGTGAAATAGAGGTCCGCCAGGTGGAGACGGGTCTTCGTAATCCGGGCCGCGTCGCGATCGTATTTCAGGTTCTCGACATAGGCCGCGGTGGCTTTTTCGTAGTTGCGAATGTCCGTGTAGAGTCCGCCCAGGCGATGGTAGTGATCCGCCAGGTCCGCGGCGGGCGGAGGCGGCGTTTTCTTCAGGCTGAGCTCCAGGTAGCGTTCCTCGAAAACGATGGCGCGCGTATTCAGACGGCTATTGCGGTACTCCTCGGCCAGCAGCGAAATGTATTTCGTATTGTCCGGGTCGATTTTATTGGCCAGCTCCAGGAAAATGCCGTAGCCCACGAAGCGATTGAAACGGGTCTTGTCCCGCGCTCGACCACTGCCGATGCCTCGATAAAAACTGGAACGATTCAGGATGCGCTGCAGCTTCTTGTTCTTCGTCTCCAGGTCCTTGATGAGCAGGGCCATGACATAGGCCAGCTCGCCGTCGCGTTTCGTTTTTTCCTGGTGGTAGCGTTTGTATTCGCCCCGGCGAATCGCCTCCAATCGCGCCAGGCGCTTTTCCTGGATGTCCTTGAGATTCTCGTAATCGGTACGAGCCCGCGCGGGGTCTACGGTCTTATCGCCCCGGGCGCGGCGGGCAATGTAGGCGTCGATGCGTAACCGGGCGGACGCGACCTCGACTTTTCCCGTAACGTATTTTTGCAGGAGATCGCGAAATTCATTACCGGCCCGAACAATGGCGGCGTCCGCTTCTTCCTTCAGGCGATTCTCGTCGGCGAAGGCCCGGTCCATGAACTGGTAGCGTCTTTCGCGCGCCTTGAGCCCCTCGGGCTTGATGTCCTTTGGGGCGACGGCGGGGAAATCGCGCCAGGGCTGTTCGAAACTCGTATAACGAAAGGCCATGGAGTATTCCGAAAGCGCGCGATACACGCGCTTTCGGAGTTCGTAGCATCGCCCCAGGGCGCGGTGCAGACGATACATCAAGGGCGACTCGCCCAGAAACTCGATCTTGCCGTAGGAGTTCCGACGGGCCAGGCTCAACAGGCGAATGGTGTTCTTGTCGAGTTTGGTGGGGTCGAAGCGTCCCGTGCGACGCTCGTCCAGAATGCGTTTATCGTTAATGAATTGCGTGGTGTATTTGGCGATTTCGGCCTGGAGATCCTTCGCCGTGTTTTCCGTGCAGGAAGCCGTCCGGGGCTGCAAGGCGGTCTCGATGCGCGCCAGGGCGGCCGTATTAATGCCGACTTCGGACGGCTGCTTATAGATGGTTCGCCGCACGGTCTGGGCCAACAGCCCATCGCCTCCCACGAAATCGCCGCCGCCGAAACCACCGAACCCGAAGAACGTCCCCACCACGAAGCCCAAAACCGCCCCGCGTAAAACTACCCGTTTCACCGTTTCACCGTTCACCGTCCGCCGTTTCACCCGTTTCACCATTATTAACATCGGCCTTCCCCGCCAAAGCTTAATCTAGAAGCTGTTTGCCAGGACCTTCAAGACATCGTCCCGGATCACGGGATGATAGGCCAATTCCGCCTCGATTTCGGTCCGGGGAAGCCAGACCGTGCCGTGAATGTAGTCGGCGTCGTCTACCGGGGCCGGTTCCGCGGCGGGATCCGCCAGGTCGGCCGCGAACCAGTGCGTCCGGCACAGATAGTCCCGGCCGATCCAGTTGAAGATGTACTCGGAAATGAACTCGGTTTCGGGGCGGACCCGGACGACGTATCCGGTTTCCTCCAGGGTTTCTCGCTCTCCCGTCCGCGCGGGGTCCTCACCCGGTTCCACGCCGCCTCCGGGCGGGCCGGTGAAGGACTTGCCCGTTTCGGGTTCCTTGTAGCGCACGAACAGCAGGCGATTGTCGCGCACGCAAACGATGCTCGTCCGTTCGCGGAAGATGGGGGCCTGAGCTTCAGGCCCGGTTGTTGGTTGTGATGATTCGCGCCCCATGAACGGCCAGCAGGATCCAGCCGGTAATCAGGGACAATCCGCCGAAGGGCGTCACATGCACGAAAACCCGGGTTCCCGTGGCAATATAGGCATACAGGCTGCCGGAAAAAAGCAGAATTCCCGCGAAAAAGAACCAGCCGGCCAGAATTCGCGAGCGCGCGGGACGGGTATCCAGGTATGTCAGGGTTCCGACAATGAGCAGGGCCAGGGCATGGAACAACTGGTAGCGCACGGCCGTTTCAAATAGTTCCAGGAAACGGGGCGTCAGAGCGGACTTGAGGGCATGGGCCCCCAGCGCTCCGCCGGCAACGCCCAGACCACCCAGGACGGCACCGGCAACGAGAAAGAAACGCAACATCAAGAGTCGCCTTTTTTATCGTCCGTCGGCTTTTCTTCCTTCTTCACGTCGTCGGCTTTCTTGTCGGCGTCGGACTTCTTTTCGTCGGTCTTTGTGGGCTCGGGCTTCTTGTCGACGATGAGGGGTTTATTCTTATCGTCCCCGCCGGCGGCCGGTTCGGGATCAACGGCCTTGGAGGGATTATGATCGAAACCCGGCTTTTTTTTCTTCTTCGCGGGCAGAACGCGCAAAAACTTTCGCGGCGGCTCTTCGCCCTCGAAGATTTCGCGCAGCTTTTCATCGTATTGAGTGGGCGTTACGATACCCGCGTCCAGAGCCTCGACCAGCACGCCCGCCCGCCGCTCTTGTTCGATCCGCTTGCGCTTGGCGTCGTATTCCTTACGAGTAATAATGCGATTGTCCAGGGCCTTGCGCAGGAGCTTCCCTTTGTCCGACGGAGTCATGGCCTGGGTTTTGCTTGCGCGAATGGAAGCCAGGTTCTCGGGTTTGTAGATGGCCCAGGTGCCGTGGGTAAAACCATTGATTTTCTTAAGTTTGTAGTCGGGCGAATCAACCAGCGCGTAATAAGGAAAAGAGCGACGCATGCTGATGGGCAGGATCTCGGTCCACTCGTCCTGCTCCAGAAAATCGTTCAGGGGAATCTCATGGCGAATTTCGCCCAGTACCAGATTCAGGCCGGCTTCATCCATCCAGATCATCGCCGTGACTCGTTCCATGCGCGAAGTTACGGATTGATCGGGATCGTAACGCGTGATGAAAACCATGCGCTGGTTCGCCTTCATTTTGGCGATGGCCTGGGACAGGGTCGGCGCGATTTCGCGCAGCTCTTGCTTGTAAAACACGGGGCGGGTTTGCGTGCCCCAGATGGACTTGCGGCGAAACTTCAAGGCGCCGAAGACGCGCTCAATGGTCTCGGCCGAAAGTTCGGGCATCTTTTGCGTGCCGGCGGAAATGGAACCGCGAATATCGTCCGCGTCCGGATAGTCTTCCGCCGCCAGGGTATAAATGGCGATGTAGCGTCTCTGTTCCACCGACTCCATGCTGGTGAACCCGGAAGCGCAACTCGCCATAACCAGAAATAAAGCCGGGACGCCGCCCCAAATCCAAATGCGTTTCAAATTCATATCCGCTTACCTTTTTGCTTCCGAGATCGGTCGAAAGACGTGCCTCCCCCGGGGAGACTATTACCTATTTTCGGTCCGGCGAGACGCATATCTTTAACGGGGGTTGCGCTATTGAAAATTATACGAATGGAAAGCCGCGAGTATCCCGCGCATCACGCTTGAAAAAGCTCGGGATAGCGCTCTCGGGCGACGTCTTCTTCGACCAGCTCGAAGATTTTCAGGAGGCCGGCCAACTTGAAAACGGCCGTCATCTGGCGATTCAGCCCGTGAATGAGCAGATTGCACTCCAGGGAATTAGCGCTCTCGGTGCACTTCAGCAGAATGCCGATACCGGAGCTGTCGATAAAACGAGTCTTGCTAAAATCCAGCAAAACATCCGCTCCATGACCATCAATGGATTCCAGGAATTCCTCATAAAACTCCCTGGCATTTTCCATAATGAGATCTGCACGGAGTTGCAGGATCAAGCACTCGGGCGAGGATTTGATCTTTTGTATCATCAGTATCTTACGCAGGGATTATACCGGATTGGGTCCGGTTCAACAAGCAATTTTGGGCATAAAAACCAGATGTCAAAAGCCCGTCAATCGCCTCCGCGAGATTGGCTTAGATCAGTTCCGATTCCTGAACATTCTTCAAAATGTGCGGATACCCTTCGCGATCCATGAATTGGACGACAATACCTTCATCGGCCGTCAATTCCATCACTTTAACCGTCGTGCCCTGATTCACGAAGATCCCCTGGTGGAGAAACGTGGGCCGATTCAGTATTTTCTCGTCTCCGACTTGAACGCTCAACCGACCGCCTCCGGTTCCGGGGTCTTTTCAAAGTAAACATCCCGGCCTTCTTTCTTCATAAGCTTGAAAAGGTGCATCTGGCGGGGATCCAGGCGCGTCCCGATATCATAGACGGCATCCTCGAAACGGGCACCCTCGATTTTCGCGCCCACGAGCTTGGTCCAGCGCAGGTCCGCGCCCCGTAAATCCGCGCCCGTAAGATCCGCGTTGTTCAGGAAGGCCCCCCGTAGGCGAGCCCCTTGAAGATTGGCGCCGGAGAAGTTCGCGTTCTGGAGATACGCATTGCCCAGATTGGCTCCGGAGAAATCCACGCCGGAGAGGTCTTCCCCTTCGAGAATCACCTGGGTCAATTTCTCTCCCTTTAGATGACCCTGCTCCTTGAGCTTTTCCAGCGCGTAGGAGCGGCTGATGCGATCCTCAGGTTTGATACCCGTGCCGTTCTTATAATCGGCCACGGCCTTGGTCATGGCCTCGACCGCGGACTGAGGATAATTCTTACGACGCTCGGGAAACTCGAACATGTCCTCCACGTCTTGCTCTGTAATCGCCTCGACCTGCTCCAGGGACTTGCCCCGCGCCCATTCGGTGGCCATGGCCAGCGCCGCCAGTCCGAACCCGCAACCGGTCGTGGTATAAGAAGCATCCGTCACCAGCTTGTCCGGATGGGCCTCGTCGATTTTCAGATAGAGGCGATACCCATCGCCGCAACCAACGTTCCGGTAGGACGATACCACGGTGGCGTCGTCCATCTCCCGGTAGTTCATGCGATTGTCGTTGATGTCCTTAAATTTTTCGAAGTCCATTGCCATGGGATAATTCCTCTATTCACAGGATAAGCATTGGCGAGACCGACGGCGCGTTGATTACGCCGTGGGTCTCCACGCTTATCTTATCGGCTCTTAGCGGCGGCGATTCTCCGCGGACGAACTGGGATAGGAAAAACTATGCAGTCCGTGCACCGAACCTTGCTGCTGCGCGCTCACGGTTCGTTTTTCGAAACGCAGGCGACCGGAATGCAGTTGCTCGTGCAGTTCACGAATGTTGCGCACGCCCATGTCCTGAAAACTCTGACGCAAGCCTTGGATGAGATAAGGCACATAGTTCAGCATGGAACCTTTATCCAGAACCGTGCCGGAAACACCCTGGGCTACCTTGATGTTTTGATCCTCGGAGAAGTAGCGTTTATCACCGCCGGCTTCCATGGCTTCCAGGGAGGCCATGCCGCGGTAGCGCTTGAGGCGCACGCCGTTCTCGTAGAAATATTCACCGGGCGCTTCGTGGGTGCCCGCGAACATGGAGCCCATCATGGTGGTGGAAGCACCGATTGCCAGGGCATTGGCGATGTCCCCGATATTGGAGATACCGCCGTCGGCGATGACCGGGATGCCGAACTTGCGCGCATACTTGGCCGTATGGTAGACCGCCGTAGCCTGCGCGCGTCCAACCGCCATGGTGTCCTGCGTAATACAGATGGAACCGGGGCCCATGCCGATGCGCAACGCGTCCGCGCCGGCCTTGATGAGCGTGCGGCACTGATCGGTGGTGACGACATTGCCCGCGATGACTTCCAGTTCGGGGTACTGCGCTTTCAAGTGTTTGATCAATTGAACTTGATAGTTTGAATTTCCCTGGGCCGAGTCGATCACGACCACGTCCAGGCCGACGCGCATCAGTTCATCCAGGCGCTCCTTGGCTTCCATCTTGGTGGAAATGGCCGCGCCCACCATGAGGCGTTTTTGAACGTCCTTGGAGGCGTTGGGATATTCCTGGTGTTTCTTGAGGTCGGTGCGACTCAACAATGAGACCAGTTTGCCGTCGCGATCCACGATGGGCAGTTTACCCTTCTTGGATTTTTTCAGAATGGCATTGGCTTCCTTCAGGGTAATGCCCACCGGCGCCGTGATCAGGTCGGTGGTCATGACGTCCCGCAGTTTGATGGAGTGATCCTTCTCCATGTCGACATCGCGATTGGTTACGATGCCGATGATGCGCGAATTGCGAGTGCCGTCCTCGGTGATGGGGATGCCGGAGAAATCGTACTGATCCTTGATTTCGTAGAGCTCGCGGATGGTGTGATACGGACCAAGCACGATGGGGTCCATGATGAAGCCGTTCTTGTAGCGCTTCACGCGTTTCACCAGTTCCACCTGGCGCTCAATGCTGTTATTGTAGTGGATGACTCCCAGTCCGCCGAGCAGAGCCATGCTGATGGCCATCTTGTCCTCGGTGACCGTGTCCATGGGACTGGAGATCATGGGGCGGGCCAGGGTAATATTGCGGGTCAGTTGAGTCTCGAAGCTGACTTCGCTGGGATGGAAATCAATAAAACCCGGCAGCACCAGGTAGTCACGATAGGTGACGCCCGTGTCTCCGTGAAACATCTCCTGGCCGTCCAGGCCGTCGAGGGGATCTTCACTATCCAGTTCGGCTTGCAGGGCGGCCCATTCCCGCGGGTCCTTCACGTTCTGGACATTCTGTCCGGTCTGGGTCTCTTCATCCCGGGAGGGATCAATGCTTTGTTCTTGATCGGCTATGGTCGACATTCCCGTATCCTCCGTCACCGCTGACTGAACCGATACGGCTCCGCCACGGGCTCGGTATATATTAATGAAAAAAAGGTCCCCCGAATCGTCGATAATCCGGGCTCTTTTTATGTTTAGAGCCGGTTAAAGACGCTCGGAAACGGAAAAAGATCTTCCGAGGAGAGCTTTTGAACAATATTTTTATGTCCCGTAACCTGTCAGCATTTAAAAACGCGGGTTAGTCAGGGTTTTTTCACCGCGGAGACGCGGAGAGCGCGGGGATTTATAGAGACGTCGGCGTCTGGTTCACCAATTGATGCTTATCGCTGGATTCACGCCGGCTCAGGATTCGCCCCAAAAAACCTCCGCGACCTCTGCGCCTCCGCGGTAAATCAAAAGGCCCTTCGTGCCTAAATCGCCCTACGCTTCCGTAATCCTTCCAGGTCCTCCGAAGAATACCCCAGCTCCCCCAGGATCTCGTCCGTGTGCTCCCCATGTCCGGGCGGATGCATACGATAAGTACACGGCGTCTCCGAGAATCGAAAGGGCGAACCGATCATCATGACGTCGCCCAGTTTGGGATGCTCCATTTCCACAATCATGCCGCGCTCCTTTAACTGGGGATCCTGGAAGGCTTCCTCCACGCTGTTCACGGGAGCCAGGCAGACGTCGGGGTGCGCGAAAAGCTCCTTCCACTCATCGCGGTCGCGGGACGCGAAAATCGCCTCGATCTCGGGCTTGACTTCCGCCAGACCCTCGGGCGTCAGTTCGCGGCCTTCCAGCAAATCTTCCTTGCCCACCTGGCGCAGGAACATGCGAAAGAAACGTTCTTCCAGCGCGCCCAGCATCACGTATTTACCGTCCTTGCATTTGTAAACATTGTAGTTGGGCAGCGCTCCGGAAAGCGGCATATCTCCCCGGCGGGGGCTTTCGCCCGAGGCGATGTATTCGCCCGCGTGTAAGGAAAGAAACGAAAACGCGCCGTCCATCATGCTGATGTCCAGAAACTGTCCCTTGCCCGTACGTCCGCGCGCGACGAGCGCCCCCAGGATGGAAACCAGCGCCGCCTGGGTTCCGCCGCCGATGTCGGCCACCTGGAAACCGGGCAACGTGGGCGCGCCGTCTTTTTCGCCGGTGATGCCCAGCAGTCCGGAATAGGAGATGTAATTGCCGTCATGGCCCGCCAACGGCTTATAGGGCCCCGTGGCGCCGTAGCCGGAAATGGCGCAATAGATCAGGCGGGGGAACTTTTCCTTGAGTTCGTCGTAGCCCAGGCCCATGCCTTTCAATGCGTCCGGGCGAAATCCCTCCAGCAGAATGTCCGCGTCCTCCAACAGCTTCAAGAGCACTTCGCGGCCTTCGGGACGTTTCAGGTTCAGGGTGATCGCCCGCTTATTGCGATTGATCATCAGGAACATGCCGGTTTCGCTTTCGCCTTCGCGCTCGAATTTTTCACCCATGTAGCGCGTAAGATCCGCGGCGCGGGGGTTTTCGACCTTGATTACGTCGGCGCCCATATCTCCCAGGTGCATGGAGCACAGGGGACCGGGCAAAAGCAGGGAAAGATCGACGACTTTGATTCCGTCCAGGGGTCCGTTCATGAAAAATACCTCAAGCAAACGAGGACACGCGCGAAGGCCCCGTCGTCCAGCGGAAAATGACCGCGGAATACGCGGGGAAAGGGAACACGAATGGGGACCAATTTTGCGAATTGCACGAATTGTGCAGGGCGGCGGGAGAGTATCCACGCGGGTCGTGATCCGGCTCGACGCCGGCAAGTCGCCTCAAAAAAATTCGTTACATTAGCGAAATTAGTGTTCTCTCCTACTCCAGATCCCGCGAGTTAAAGAACTTACGAGGACTCAGCGAAACCCGGATCAGCGCGAAGGTCACCGCCAGCACCAGCAGGAGCGCCGGGAAGCCGCCCAGCTTGGAAATGATCCGCACCCCTTCCACGCCCGCGTACGAAATCATGACCCAGGCCACGGCGCCGATGGTAGTGCCCCAGAGAATTTTCACGAACAGGGGCGGCTCGGGACTGTTCGGCGAAATACCCGCCGAGGACACGCCGCTCATGGCCGCCGTATTGGAATCCGCGGCGGTAACGTATGAAAGAAAAGAAGTAAGAAGAAAGACGATCACCATGACCCGGGCCCAGGGCAGTTTATCAAAGACGGCGTAAACCGCGGCTTCGGGACCCGACTTTTCCAGAATGGCGAACAGCTCTCCCTTGCTCGCCAGGTCCAGGTGCAGGGCCGTGCCGCCGAAAATCGCCATCCAGGCCGCCACGAAGAGTGCGGGGAAAAGGAGGTTCACGCGCAGGAAATCGCGCACGGTGTAACCGTAGGAAATTCTTCCCAGGAACAACCCCGTAACCGGCGCCCAGGCCAGCCAGTTACTCCAGTAGAAGATGGTCCAGTTGCCGGGCCAGGGATCGCCGGAGGCCGCGCCGGTGAACAAAGAGCGCCGGAAAAAGTTGGTCAGGTAATCGCCGAAGGCTTCGGTGCCCAGGTTCAGTATGAAAGCCGTGGGTCCCACCACGAAGACGAAGATGCCGATGGCCACGAAGACGCGCACATTCCATTCCGAGAGAATGCGAATCCCGTTCATGAGCCCGCTGGCCGCCGAGAGAATAAAGGCCGAAACGATGAGAATCGTAATGAGCGCCAACAGCCAGGGGCGAAAACCCGCGGCAAAGACCCCGCTCGCCGAGTCGCCGAAGAGATTCTCCAAACCGCCCGCCAGCGAAAGCACTCCCGTCCCCAGTGAAGCCGCCATGCCGGTGACCATGATGTAAAGACAGACGGAGTCCACGATGCGTCCGCCCTTTTCCCGATTGCCGAACAGCGGAGAAAGGGGCGCGCCCAGACTAAAAGAGCGACCCATGTTGTAGTAGGCCAGCGCGAACATCAAGGCGGGCACGGCGTAAACGGCATAGGGCGTAAAAGTCCAGTGTAGAAAGAGCGTGGACAGGGCGAACCGGACGGCGTCGGGCGAACCCGGCGCGAGCCCCAGGGACGCGGGCGGCTTGCGAAGATGCATGACCGGCTCGGACGTGCCCCAGAACAAAATGCCGATGGCGACGGTGGTGCACAAAGTAATGGAGAACCAGCGCATGCGCGTAAGAGTGGGTTTCGCGTCCGGCCCGCCGATGCGAATGTTCGCCAGGGGCGAAAAATAGATCCAGACGCAGACGGCCAGCATGGTCAGCGTTCCGACATTGAACAACCAGCCGAAGCGGGCCAGAATCCAGGCGTTGGCCGCTTCGCCGAAGGCGACGAACCCCCGGGCATCGTGGAGACTGTAAGCCACGGCGGCCAACAGCAGCAGGAAGGGCGGCAGAAAAACCGCGGGTTTGATTGAGCGAAAGTTCATAACCTTAACTTACACGACCATAGCGAATCATGCGCAGATGTTCACTGGAAACGACGCCGGGGCGGTCCGCGTAACCCAGCAGGGCGGTCAGACGCGTGCGCGAACCTTGAATGGGCGTAACGCGATGCAGGGTGTAACGCCCCTCGAATAGGACCAGGCTTCCGGGCGGACAATCCAGGACCTCCACTCGACTTCGGTCGCCGCGCAGCACCGCGGCCACGTCCTCGTAATGCTCATCATCCGCGGAGCGTATATGACGCGCGTATTCGAACAGCCCGCCGCCGCCGGGGTCCCGCACGGGAATGGAGACCACGAAATCGGACTGATCAAAATGCCAACGTAGATAATCGCCCTGCTTCATCACGGCGATGTTCATGGCTCCCAGGGGACACTCGTAATAGTAGAGCTCCTTTTTCCCCGCCGCCCGCGCCAGAAAATCGAGGAGAACCGGCCACTCGTACAATCGCCGCAGGCCGTGGTTCGGCGGTATCTGATCATAGGCCACGACTCCCAGCGCGGTGGTATCAGTCATGTTCACGGGATGGTCGGCCGGCAGGGAGTCGTCGGTTTCTCCCAGATAGGCGTTGCCGGTGAGCGCATTGTGATGGGATTGGGATTCCAGGGACGCGCATTCGTCGACGAAACGGCGCAAGGCGTCCGGGCGAATGAACCCCTCCAGGACGCAGGCGCCCCGGCGATTCAGATCTTCCCGGCATCGCGTCGCTAGACGCGCGCCTTCGCCCCCGGAATCCGTAAGAGGGTAACGCTGGAGATCGACGAAAGTGGAAGGATCGACGCCGGTCATTTTATTTCAGGGTTCGCCCTCCAGGGCTTTTTTCATTACGCGAAAGATGTCCGTGTTCTCGATCAGACTGCCCGGATTGCCGGCCTTACCGCCCGAGACCAGGAAGAAAGCGTGCACCGGCGCGTGACTGTGATTGCCCGAGGCGAACGCCGCGAAATTACGATCGGCCAGCACCCGACCCAGCTTATTGGCGAAGTAGCCGAACTCGGTGATGGTCGTAAACATGGCCGGATACTGGATCATGTCCCGCCGGGCGGGCATCTTCTTGAATTCCAGCACGCGTTTGGCCTGCGCGACGCTGAGACGATAAGGCGTGCGCAAGCGTACGGTGCGCGAAAGGTCCCGAGCAGCCCGCTCCAGCGAGTAGTTCGGGTTGGGCGTGTAGTCGTCTTTTTTCGGATAGAGTTTCTTTAGTATGGGCGAGATCATCGCGCCGAAGGAAGCCTTCTGGTTCAGATAGTCTCGAAACACCTTACGACCGGGATTCAAATACTGCGCCTTGTAGCGCGTTCCGCCGGGAAGGGTCTCCGACGCGGGCGGAGCGTCCGGACGGCGATAGGCCAGTCCGAAGCCGCCGGTCTCGTGATCCGCCGTAACGATGAGCAAGGTACCCGGATTGGCGCGCATGAACTCCCGCACCACGCCGATGGTCTTATCCATATCCAGGGTCTCCTGCAGCATGGTGCCCGCGTCATTGGCGTGACCCGCGTAGTCGATGAGACCCGATTCGATCATGAGAAAGAATCCCCTGGGCGATTTCGCGGAGAGGAACTTGAGCGCGCCCGAGGTCATGTCCGCCAGGCCGGGCAAGTTCTTGATCTTGCGGCGCTCCTGGATATGGGGAAAGTTACTGCCCGCGAAGAGGCCCAGTAAACGACCATTGGCCCGCCCGTCCTTGCTCCCGGCGATTGCCTCGGCAACGGCATTCTCCAGACCCTTGCGCGTGCACGCGAATCGATAACCTTTCTTAATCGACTCGCTGATGAGATCACGATTGTCCTTGCGCTTGCCCTTTCCGTCCAGGGAAGCATCGAGCCCCTTGCATTCGGGCCGTTCGGAGAAGCGGACGGTCTTCGGCAAGAACCAGCGCCCGCCGCCGCCCAGAATCAAGTCGACTTTGGCTTCGCGTACGATCTGTTCGGTCAGCTCCACCTCCGCCAGGCGGGAAACATGGGTTGCCACGAAGGAAGCAGGCGTGGCATGACTGGGTCGCATGGTGCCGACCAGACCCGTGGCTCGTCCCGACGCCCGGGCAATGTCCAGGATGGTCCGGCAGGCCTTCCCCTCGGGATCGACGCCGATCATTTCATTGCGAGTCTTCAGCCCGCAGGCCATGGCCGTGGCGGCGGCGGCCGAATCGGTCACGACGCTATTGAAGCTGTTGGTCGTAACCAGCGCATGGCTACCCTCCCGAAACAGTTTCTCGAATTCCAGTTGCTCTCCCCGGGGACGCAGGTAGCGGCGGGAGAAAATCGCCTGGAAGACCTGTTGCTGGCCCATACCGTCCCCGATCATCAAAATCACGTTCTTGATGGGGACGTCGGCGCCGGGAATGGGGGTCGGATCCGGGCGACCGCATCGGGACGAGGCCCCCATGGTTATGATTACAATCACAAGAAATACGCGTAATAACCGTCTGTTCATGAATTCTCCCGGCGATGCCTACCTCGAAGAATAGTCTCCCGGACGAACCCGCAAGAAAAATTCCCAAAATTCTTTTTATGGGCGGCCCGGTTTTTCCAATCGGCCCGAGCTTCGGCCGCCCGATACTATATCCATGGAGATCCTGGATCGGATTTATTTTGATTATTTTTCCGTGGGCGCGCTGATTGCCTGCGTTTTTAACTTTCTGGCGGGACTCTTCGCGCTTTCCATTCCCAACAAATCCCGGCCCACGCTGCACCTGGGGCTGATGCTGTTGTTCTCATCGGTACAGAACGGAGCCTATTTCGTCGCGGCCAGCCTGTATCACCCCTGGGCGGCCATGCACCGCTGGTTCACGGTTCCGGCGTCCCTGCTGCTGAATATCCATATCCTGATTTTCGTGATGAACTATCCGCGCCTGGCGCGACCCCGCATCGCCATGCTTCAGCTGGTCGGTTTCTACCTGGCGAGCGTGGCCCTGACCGTCTTCTTTGTTCTCAAGTCGTCCGGCACCGGATACGTCTATCACTTCGACGGTCACTACTGGGACTTCGACGCCGACCGCGACAGCCGCCTGGTGGGCATCTTCTTGATGTTCATGGTTCTCAACTGGGCCCCCATCGGCATCTACCGTTCGTTCAAGGACAAGGGCGGCGATCGCCTGGCTTTGTTCATTATCGTGCTTTCGCTCTTCCTGACCGCCCTGCTGGTGGCGGGGCTCAACATTTTGAATCGCCAGGGCGCGGTGGACCGCAACGTCTTTCAAACCAGTTGGAACCTGTTCACCATCGTGAGCGTTTTCATCATGGTCGTGGTCTACATGAACAATACCGCGGACCGCACGACCTTCATGGCGAAGATCGTGGGCATCAGTCTCGTGAGTCTGTTGCTTGTGATGCAGGGCGTGAGTTACTTTGCCCTGCAAGCCCAGGAAGACGCCTATGACGCGGAGCACGCTCAGAAGACGGCGCGCGCCGTGACGTCCGAAAGTTTTCGCCCGCCGGAAATCGCCTATATAAAGGTGCTCGAGGACGGCGTAAGCAAGGATGTCTACGGGACGCCGGGACTGGACTTCGGGCGCTACAAGGCGGAATACGAGAACACGCTGTACTGGGCGCGCATCGCCGCGCTGGGGAAACAAAAACCGGACAAGGCGGAATTCTGCGAACAACTGGACGGAGTCTTGAAGGATCGCCCCGGGCGCTTCAACGGACACGCGGCCTTCCTGCTGGACGGTTGCGCGGCGCTGGCGGCGGACAGCAAGCGTCCCCTGGCCGAACTCCAGGAGCACGCCCGAGGCATGGAGCGCACCCTCATTGCGCGCAATAAGAGTTATCGCAAACTTCCCGCGGCGGGATTTCGCGCCGCGCTCATCAAGGACCTGAAGAAAAAGCCGGGGGATTTCAAACCCTACGCGGACGCCATGCTTCAGGAAGTAAACAAGACCGAAGCCGACGGCGAAGAGCTGCGCAAGCTGGTCCTGGCCATGATTGCGCCCCTGCACTCCCCGGATACGCGCGTGTATCGCATGGACGACGGCAAGGGCACGGCCCAGAAGCACTACACGGCCTTCATGTTCATCGACCAGGAGAATCGCCGTTTACACGAGGTCGGTTTTCACTACCGGGAATATCGAAAATACGTGCACCCCCACGCGGTTCTGTTTTTGATCTGGCTGGTTATTATTCTGGCCTTCGTGCTCGTGGGCTTTCGCTTCTTTTTCCTGGGCACCCTGGTCAACCCGTTGATGTCCCTGTTGCGCGGCGTACGCAAGGTAAACGAGGGCGATTTCGAAGTGGAGGTCCCCGTGAAGACCGAGGACGAGATCGGTTTTCTTTCGCGCTCCTTCAACGGCATGGTGACGTCCATTCGCGAAGCGCGCGACAAACTCAAGGAATACGCCGACTCCCTGGAAGAGAAAGTCGAAGCGCGCACGGCCGATCTGAACAAGTCCCTGGAACACGTGCAGGAGCTCAAGAAACAGCAGGACGGCGACTACTTTCTCACCAGTCTGTTGATCAAACCCCTGGGTAGTAATCGCGCCAGCGGCGATCGGGTCAAGGTCGAGTTTCTGCTCAAACAAAAGAAGCAGTTCGAGTTTCGTCAGTGGCGCGAGGAGATCGGCGGCGATTTATGCATCGCCCATACCCTCACGCTGGACGGGCGACCCCACACGGTTTTCCTCAACGCCGACGCCATGGGTAAGTCCATGCAGGGCGCGGGCGGCGCGCTGGTCATGGGCGC